>JAATFR010000224.1 GCA_015655095.1 Hyphomicrobiales bacterium
ACCAGATTGAAACGCCGGGCTTCAATCCTTTCCGGCAGACAACTGAAATACCTGCGTTCCGGTTGCAACTCGGGTTGCTTGCGGCGCGATGGCGGTCAAGGATCTGAGCCTGACCTGCACATCACAGGAAAGGCTCCTGACAGCCAGTCTGAAATATTGCCTGAAAGCGCGCCTTGATGAACTGGTGCGTTATCCCGCGCCAGTTGTTCTCCTGCTGGCGTTTGGCATTTTCATCAATCTCGATATAGCCGATGCCATAACGCTCGGCGATGACAGCCGCAGCCGTATTTATTTCTGCCTGGGGGCAGGCATTCTGGCCGGACTGGCAGGTCATCTCTCCGCGCTGGGAAGACATCGAGCCGTTCTTTTCAGTCTGGCGAGCGGGGTGCTGGCCGCGACTGTCGGGGCGGTTCTGATGTTTTTTACAGCCGCTACGTCACAGAGACTGGTTCTGCTCGGTGGGCTCCTTCTGCTTTTGATGGCGGCCGCCTATTGGCGGCGCGGCGTGGGGCCGGCTGCATTCTGGCAGTTCAATTTCCGCCTCTTTACCGCGGGCGGCATGGCGCTTCTTGCCGTCCTCATTCTGTGCGGCGGTCTTGCGGCGCTGTTGGCAAGTTTTAATTGTCTGTTCGGCGTCAGCCTGCCGGAACATGCCTATGAGCATGTCTGGGCTACTGTGGCCGGGATGTTTGGCCCGCTCTTTCTATTGACGCTCTTGCCGCGCGATCTGGATGACCGCTTTGCGCTGGAGACATCTCCCGGGCTTGTCGAAAAAGCCGTATCCGCTCTCATCAATTACGCGCTGGTTCCTCTGCTGCTGGCCTATGCGCTGGTTCTCCATGCCTATGCGATCAAAATTCTGATCGGCTGGTCTATGCCGCGTGGCGAGATCGGTTCACTTGTCCTTTATTTCGGGATAATCGGCACGGCCGCCTATATGGTGGCGTGGCCGTGGCGTGATCAGGGCTCATGGGCGCTACGCTGGTTTCTGCGCCTCTGGTTCCTGCTGCTGATCACACCTGTCGCCATGCTGCTGGTTGCGATGTGGCAGCGGATCGCCCAGTATGGCGTCACGCCTGAGCGTTATTGCCTGTGCCTTTTCACCTTTTGGCTCGCAGGCATTGTTGTCTACATGGCGGTGCGGCGAAGGCAGGTCGACCTGCGCATCATCCCGGCAAGCCTCGGGCTTTTGCTGGTCCTCTCCAGTGTCGGGCCGTGGGGGGCGAGCGCTGTCACTATACGCAGCCAGGTCAGCCAACTGACAAGATTTCTGGAAGGTCAGGGCCTGTTATCCCACGGTCATTTTAAAAAGCCCCTGTCTGAGGATGAAGGAGAATCAGGGCCGGTCCCGGCACGGATAAATTCCATTCTTCATACGCTTGAGTCAGTTAATGGTCTGGACAGGCTGAAACCGCTGTTCGATGGTTTGCAGAATAGTCCATTCGCGCAACCGGGCGTGAGGGAGAATGTTGTCAGCAAAATCCAGAAGGTGCTGGGCGTATCTCCTGTTGCATCCGGGGGCTTTGACCCCTCACAGGTTTCCTTCTGGATCATGACTCCTCTGTCTATGGAGATTGATGCAAGGAGCAGAGTCGTCGGCCCGTTCTCTAAAACTGAAGATGCAAAGCCTTACACTGTGCAGGGGATGACCGTGGAGGTGGGCAAGGCTGAAATCCGGGTGTCCGGTGTCACCGGGAACACGAGCCGCATCAATATTGCGCCTCTCCTGCAATCGCTTCTGACAAAGAAACCTAAGGATCCTGTCCGTGTTTCTTCTGACGATGGCCGCGTCACTGCCGCCATCGGGTACCTGCAAGGACAGGCGGGCACTCATCCGCACATCAAAAACATGGAGTTCTGGCTGATCGTCAGGGACGCGCCGTAGGACCTTATTCCGCGGCCTTGCTGCCGGGAGAGAGCCACTGATCCATGTCGCGGAGCGCGCGGGCTGTATAGGCGCGCTTGCGGGCCGGAACCTTGTCGCGGCCACGCACCTTGCGGCCATCGGGACCCGGCGGCACCTCGACGGGCGGAAACAGGCCGAAATTCACATTCATGGGCTGAAATGTTTCGGCGTTCGCCTCGCCGGTGATGTGGGCAAGGAGGGCGCCCATCGCCGTGGTGCGGGGCGGCATCTGCGGGGGTTGGCCAAGGCGCCCGGCGGCGGCGAAACGGCCTGCGAGCATGCCCATGGCGGCGCTTTCCACATAGCCCTCGACGCCGGTGATCTGGCCCGCGAAACGTAGGCGCGGCATGGTCCTGAGCCGCATCAGCGGGTCGAGCAGGCGGGGACTATTGAGGAACGTATTGCGATGCAGCCCGCCCAGCCGGGCGAATTCCGCATTCTGCAAACCGGGGATTGTCCTAAAGATGCGGGTCTGCTCGGCATGGCGCAGCTTGGTCTGGAACCCGACCATATTGTAGAGCGTGCCGAGTGCATTGTCCTGCCGCAACTGGACCACGGCATAGGCCTTTTCGGCGGGATTGTGCGCATTGGTGAGCCCGCGCGGTTTCATCGGGCCGTGACGCAGGGTTTCGGGGCCA
The DNA here is from genome assembly GCA_015655095.1 of Hyphomicrobiales bacterium. Taxonomy (GTDB): domain Bacteria; phylum Pseudomonadota; class Alphaproteobacteria; order Parvibaculales; family Parvibaculaceae; genus JAATFR01. The sequence continues at coordinate 2,545 of JAATFR010000224.1, forward strand.
CGCTCCGCCATGACCTCTATCGGCAGGCAGCCGTCAAAATAGGGCGTGCTGGCTTCCCATTCCTTGAAGTCGGTCTTTTCGCCCGCAATCAGCGCGTCGATAAAGGCGTTGTACTCATCCCTGTTCATCGGGCAGTTGATATAGTCCTTGCCAGTGCCGCCCGGTCCTTCCTTGTCATAGCGCGACTGGAACCAGCAGACCGACATATCCACGGTTTCGCGATAGATGATGGGCGCAATGGCGTCGAAAAAGGCCAGCTCCTCCGCACCTGTATGCGCGGCAATCGCTTGCGCGAGGGCGTCGGAGGTGAGGGGGCCAGTCGCGACGATGACGCTGTCCCAGTCTTCCGGCGGTATCCCGGCTATTTCCCCAAGCTCGATAGTGATCAGAGGATGGCTGGTGAGCGCCCTTGTGACTTCCGCTGAGAAACCGTCCCGGTCGACCGCCAGTGCGCCGCCCGCGGGCACCTGCGCCCCCATGGCCGCGCGCATGACGATGGAGCCCATGCGGCGCATTTCCTCATGCAGCACGCCGACGGCGCTTGTTTCGCTGTCATCCGAGCGGAATGAGTTGGAGCAGACCAGTTCCGCGAAATCGGCTGTGTGATGCGCGTCGGTTTTCACCGCCGGGCGCATCTCGTGCAGGATCACGGGCACCCCGGCGTTCGCCAGCGCCCAGGCGGCCTCGGAACCGGCAAGCCCGGCCCCGATGACGTGAACAGGTTTCAGTTTTTCATTCATGGAGCCGGAAATAGCATTTCGCGGCAGGGTAGGGAAGCAGCGGCCTTTGCTGAGGCTGCCGCTTCCTCAGCGCTTATCCCCAGAGAGCGGGTTTGCGTCCATTCCAGGGCTGTTCCTTTTCAAGCTGGGCGGCAAGGCGGAACAGGGTTGCTTCATCCCCGTAGCGGCCCGTGAACATCATGCCCAGAGGCAGGCCTGAGGCACTCATCGAAAGGGGCACGGACATGGAGGGCTGGCCGGTAAAGTTGAACGGCGGGGTGAAGGGAAAATGCACGCCCTGACGGCGGTTCAATTCCTTGGGGGCCAGCTTGACCGGATCAATGACGCCTATTTCCGGTGGCGGCGTTGCCAGAACCGGGCATAAATAAATATCGAACTCCTTCCAGAGCGACAGGATCTGCCGGTTGAGCACGCGAAGCTGCTGCCAGCCCCACATGGCCTGTGCGCCAGTCAGTTTCTGACCGCCCTTGTAGGCGGCCCATGTCAGGGGCTCCAGCTCGTCAGGCAGAGGTTCGCGGCCCTTCTCCTCGATCAGCCGCATCATGCTGGCGGAAAAATTGGAGGCCGAAACGGCGCCCTGAGCCTTGTAAAGGGTACGATAATCGACGCCCAGACCCCGCTCGGTGCATTCATGACCAAGGCTCTGGAGGAGGGCCACCGTCTTTTCAAGCTCTGCCTGCACCTCCGGGTCGATCGGGCGGCCCGACGGGGTTTCGCCGGACCAGGCGACGCGAAGCTTGCCGGGGCTCAAGAGGATTTCCTCCAGATAGGGCCGGTCCTTTTTCGGGGCCGCATAGGGGCTGTCGTCCTCCGGATAGCCGGTGACGTCCAGCATGGCCGCGCTGTCGCGGACACTGCGGCTGACGACGTGATCGACGGAAAAGCCGATGCCCCGGTCATAGTCTTTTGGGCCCTGTGGGTTGCGGTCGCGGGTGATCTTGAGGCCAAACAGGCCGCAGCAGGCAGCGGGAATGCGGATGGAGCCGAGCCCGTCGCTGGCATGCGCCAGCGGCACGATTCCGGCGGCTGTGGCCGAAGCCGCGCCGCCCGATGAGCCGCCAGAGATATGATTGGTGTTCCAGGGCGAGCGGCACGGCCCCAGCAGCGCCGATTCCGTGGTCCCGGTAATGCCATATTCCGGCGTATTGGTCTTGCCCATCAGCACCACGCCCGAGGCGCGGAAGCGGCGGACAAGCTCGCTGTCATGATCGTCCACCACATCGGCGACAAATTTGCTGCCCGAGGTGCGGGGCCAGCCGCGCACTTCCGAGCCAAGATCCTTGATCAGGAAGGGAACACCCTGAAGAGGACCATCGGGAAGCGGCTTTTTGGCGGCCTCCCGTGCCTCGTCCCAGGCTTCGTACACGATGGCATTCAGGGCAGGGTTGTGACGCTCGGCCCGCTCGATGGCGGCATCGACCACTTCAAGCGGGGTGATGTCCTTTTTCTTGACGAGTTCGGCAAGGCCGATGCCGTCATAGTCCTGATATTGGGGGAAACTCATGCAAGTCCACTCCCTGAATTATGTTGTTTTTCATCTGTTCAGTTCCAGATCTTGGGGTGCTTGTCCGCCCATGGCCGGGCGATCTCCAGCTGACTTGCGAGACGCAGCAACAGGGCCTCGCCACCAAAGGGGCCAGCAAACATGATGCCGACTGGCAGGCCGTCCGCCGTCCAGTGGAGCGGCAGCGTGATGGCGGGTTGGCCGGTTGCATTCTGGATGGCCGTGAACGGCACATAATCATGGACCGGCTCGAAAGCCTTCACCGGGTCGCGTTCCTGAATGTCGATGGTGCCAAGCGCCAGAGGCGGGGCGCCGAGCGTGGGGGTCAGCCAGATGTCCCATTTTTCCATGAAATGGCCAACCTGTCGCGCCATGCCCTGCAGTTGAAGAATCGCGAGCTGATACTGCACGGCGCTGATAGTGCGGCCAACCTCGTAAAGACCCCGTGTTAGCCCCTCCAGATCGCCCTCGGCGGGGGTCTTGCCTGTCAGCATGGTGAGGCCGTCGATCTGCATGGCGAGGCCCGAGGCCCAGAGTGCCATGAAGGATTGAGCCATGACCTCGACCGACAAGGCCGGAGCCGCCTCCTCGACCTCATGGCCAAGATCGCGCAGCAGCTTGACGGTTTCGAGCACGGCTTTCTCGCACTCGGGATGCACTTTCTCGCCCGCCAGATTGGTCACCGAATAGGCGATGCGCAGCTTGCCTGGCGCCTTGCCGACCTCCGAGAGGAACGGATTTTCGACCGGCGGGGCCCAGTAGGGATCGCCTGTTTCGGGGCCGGAGGTACAATCCAGCATGGCCGCCGTGTCGCGCACCGTGCGCGAAACGATATGCTCGCTGATAAGGCCGCCCATGATGTCGCCAAGATTGGGGCCGAGCGGGTTGCGGGCGCGCGTCGGCTTGAGGCCGACGAGGCCGCAGCAGGACGCCGGGATGCGGATCGAGCCGCCGCCATCATTGGCATGCGCGATCGGCACGATGCCAGCAGCGACCGCAGCACCCGAACCACCTGATGAGCCGCCTGTCGAATGGTCCGTATTCCAGGGATTGCGGGCAGGGCCGTAAAAAGCCGATTCCGTCGTCGGCAGCAGGCCACATTCGGGCACATTGGTCTTGCCCAGGATCACCACGCCTGCTGCCTTAAAGCGGGTTGTAAGGGTGGAGTCGTGGGCGGCCGGTATGCCGGCAAAGTATTTTGAGCCGCTTTGTGTGGGTACACCGGCATAGTCGCCCAGAATATCCTTGAGGAGAAAGGGGACGCCGGCGAACACCCCTTCAGGTTTCGCCGCTGCCGCGGCCCGGCCCTGATCATACATTTTTGTGACGACGGCGTTCAGGCGGGGATTATGTTTCTCGATGCGCGAAATGGCTTCTTCGGCCAGTTCGCTGGCGCTGACGTCCCCTTTTTTGACAAGCCCGGCCAGCCCCAGCGCGTCATATTTTGCATATTCATCGAAAGCCATGCGTCACATCCCATTTGTTTGTCCTTCTTGGGCAGGAGCCTAGAACGGGATGTGCCGAAGTGTAAACGTTTTGTGGGACGAATGCGGGCTGGTAAAAAGAAGCCGTGGATGCATATCTCCATCCACGGCTGAAATATATCAGTATGGAAACTGAATGGCGCTTTGTCGCGTCAGGCCTGTTTTCCCCGCCGCCCGGATGCGACAATTTTGGCCCCGCGCCGGGTTTTTGCCACTGCCGGTGCGGATTTTGCCGGGCTTGGCTGGTGGATAACCGACTGCCGTTTGAGCAGCGGTTTCAGATAATGGCCCGTATAGCTGCGCGGTTCGTTCGCCACATCTTCAGGCGTGCCCGCTGCCACGATCTCACCACCGCCGTCGCCGCCTTCAGGACCCAGATCCAGAATCCAGTCCGCCGTCTTGATGACTTCAAGATTATGCTCGATGACAACGACGCTGTTGCCGTGGCGGACCAGCTCATGGAGCACTTCCAGCAACTTGGCCACATCCTCGAAATGAAGGCCCGTGGTCGGTTCATCCAGAATATAGATGGTTCGCCCGGTCGGTCGCCTTGAGAGTTCCTTGGCCAGCTTCACGCGCTGGGCCTCGCCGCCGGAAAGCGTGGTGGCCTGCTGCCCGACCTTGATATAGCCAAGGCCGACGCGCTGGAGCACCTCCATCTTGTCGCGCACGGCGGGCACGGCCTTGAAGAAATCGGAAGCCTCATCCACGGTCATGTCGAGCACATCGGCAATCGACTTGCCCTTGAACAGGACTTCCAGCGTTTCCCGGTTGTAGCGCTTGCCGTGACAACTGTCGCGCTGGACATAGACGACCGGCAGAAAGTGCATCTCGATCTTGATCACGCCATCGCCCTGACAAGCCTCGCAGCGCCCGCCCTTGACGTTGAACGAGAAGCGTCCCGGCGCATAGCCGCGCGCCTTGGATTCCGGCAGTTCGGCGAACCAGTCACGGATGAAGGTGAAGGAGCCGGTATAGGTCGCCGGATTGGAGCGCGGCGTGCGGCCGATGGGCGACTGGTCGATGTCGATGATCTTGTCGAGGTGTTCAAGGCCGAAGATCTCATCGAACTGGCCGGGATGCTCGCGCGCATTGTTGAGACGGCGGGCGACGGCCTTGTAGATCGTCTCGATCAGCAGGGTGGATTTGCCGCCGCCCGAAACGCCGGTGACGCAGGTGAAGGTGCCGAGCGGAATTTCCGCATCGACGTTCTTCAGATTGTTTTCCGTGCAGCCGGTGATGCGCAGGCTCTTGCCATTGCCCTTGCGGCGGGTCCTGGGCACCGGAATCTGCTTCTTGCCTGTCAGATACTGCCCGGTGAGGCTTTTCGGGTTGGCCATGATCTGTTCAGGCGTGCCTTCGGCGACAATTTCGCCGCCATGGACGCCCGCGCCGGGACCAATATCAACGACATAATCGGCGATGCGGATCGCATCCTCGTCATGTTCGACCACCAGCACGGTATTGCCCAGATCGCGCAGACGCTTGAGCGTTTCCAGCAGGCGGTCATTGTCGCGCTGGTGCAGGCCGATGGAGGGTTCATCCAGCACATAGAGCACGCCGGTCAGGCCCGAGCCGATCTGGGACGCGAGCCTGATGCGCTGGCTTTCACCGCCCGACAGGGTGCCCGCATTGCGCGACATGGCGAGATATTCAAGCCCGACATTGTTGAGAAAATGCAGCCTCTCGCGGATTTCCTTCAGGATGCGATAGCCGATCTCGTTCTGCTTGGAGCTGAGATGCTGGTCGAGGGTCTCGAACCATTCATTGGCCTCGCGGATCGACATCATCGAGACCTGGCCGATATGCAGCTTGTTGATCTTGACCGCGAGCGCTTCCGGCTTCAGGCGGAAGCCGCCGCAACTGTCGCACTGGGTGACGCCCTGAAACTTCTCGATCTCCTCGCGCGACCAGGCGCTGTCGGTTTCGAGCCAGCGGCGCTCCAGATTGGGCACGACGCCTTCGAAGGGCTTGGAGGTTTTATAGGAACGCAGGCCGTCATCATACTGAAAGGTGACGACCTCATCGCCGGAGCCGTTCAGCAGCACATCCTGCGCTTTCGCGGAAAGCTTGGCCCAGGGCGCGGTGAGCGAGAACTTATAGTGCCTGGCCAGCGCGTCGAGCGTCTGGGTATAGAAGGGCGAGGTCGAGCGGGACCAGGGCGCAATCGCTCCCTGTCTCAAGGAAAGGCCATGATCCGGTATGACCAGATCGGGATCGATGAAATGCTGGGTGCCAAGGCCATCGCAGGCCGGGCACGCGCCGAACGGATTGTTGAAGGAAAAGAGCCGGGGCTCGATCTCGTCGATGGTGAAGCCGGAGACCGGGCAGGCGAAGCGTGAGGAGAAGATGATCCGCGTTGGTTCCTTCGCCGTTGAATCCGCCTGTTCGACGACCGCGATGCCATCGGCGAGGCCAAGTGCGATCTCGAAGGAATCGGCAAGCCGGTTGCCCAGATCATGGCGCACCACGATGCGGTCGACCACCACGTCTATGTCGTGCTTGAGCTTCTTGTTGAGGGCAGGGACGTCGCCCACCTCATAGAAGGTGCCGTCAACCCGGACGCGCTGGAATCCCTTCTTCTGGAGTTCCAGAAATTCCTTGCGGTATTCGCCCTTGCGGCCCCGGACAAGCGGCGCCAGCAGATAGAGGCGGGTGCCTTCCGGCATTTCCATCACCCGGTCGACCATCTGCGAAACGGTCTGGCTTTCGATGGGAAGCCCGGTGGCCGGGGAATAAGGCACGCCGACGCGCGCCCAGAGCAGGCGCATATAGTCGTAAATCTCGGTAACCGTCCCCACGGTCGAGCGCGGGTTCTTGGAGGTCGTCTTCTGCTCGATGGAAATCGCGGGCGAAAGGCCGTCAATCTGGTCCACATCGGGCTTCTGCATCATTTCCAGAAACTGGCGCGCATAGGCCGATAGGCTTTCGACATAGCGCCGCTGGCCCTCCGCATAGATGGTGTCGAACGCCAGCGAGGATTTGCCCGATCCCGACAGGCCCGTGAACACGATCAGCTTGTCGCGCGGAATTTCCAGCGTGACGTTCTTCAGATTGTGCTCACGCGCGCCGATGACGCGGATCACCTTGTTCTGAAAGGGCAGGCTTTCGAACTCTGGCTTCCGGGTGGAAGCGGCTTTTTTGGTGGGGGCCATGGTACCAACGCACTTGCGGGAGAGGGGAGCAACGACCAGAGATGGGGTTGAGCCTAGAGCAATACCAGAGCGGGAAGCCATTGCAGAAGGCAACCATTCATCCAGCCAACGAGCGTTTTTCCATGATCGGGGGATTCGGACTTGCAATCAAGAACAAAAAGAGAACAATTAGGTGTAGTGGGAAGTCTTTGAACGTTTGACTAGCACCTGTCCGGGTGGGCGGCTAGGGTCGCGGTCTGGATGGAATCGGCTCGCCACAGGCGAGGACGGCAGATATGAAATTTAGAGGATCGTTATGGCAGGCAGTGTGAACAAGGTGATCCTGATCGGCAATCTGGGCGCGGACCCGGAGATCAAGCGGACCCAGGATGGACGCCCGATCGCCAATCTGCGCATTGCCACCTCGGAAAGCTGGCGGGACCGCACTTCGGGTGAGCGCAAGGAGCGCACGGAATGGCACCGCGTGGTCATCTTCAACGAGGGTCTGTGCAAGATCGCCGAGCAATATCTGAAGAAGGGCGCCAAGGTTTACATTGAGGGCCAGCTCCAGACCCGCAAATGGACCGACCAGCAGGGTCAGGAGAAATATTCGACCGAAATCGTGCTTCAGGGCTTCAACAGCGCGCTCACCATGCTTGATGGCCGCAGCGGCGCTGGTGCAGGTGGCAGCGGTGGCGGCGGTGATTATGGCGATGATTATGGAGGGGCGAGCGCTCCTGCGCCCCGCGGAGCCCGCGCGCCTGCTGGCGGTGGCGGCGGCTTCAATCAGGACCTTGACGACGACATTCCGTTTTAGGGCATGAGGCATTGACCCTTCGCGTCATTGAGCAGTTCTCCCTGCCGGGCAAGGCCGGGCGGCCCAATGAGGACCGTTGCGGCCATCAGGGCGCGTTTGCATGGGTGATTGACGGGGCGACGGGGCTTGCCGATGCGCCGCTTATGGATGCGCCCAGCGATGCCGCCTGGCTTGCCGGGGCGGCAAGCAGGCTCTTTGCCGAAGCGGCCCTCACGCAACCCCACGCGCCTCTCGATGTGATCGTGCGATCGGTGATCGAAACGCTCGTGCGGCGGTTCGAGGCGGAGCGCCTGCGCTCGCCGGAGCACCGCTACGAATTGCCCAGTGCGGCCATGGTGCTGGTCCGGGAGGCGCAGGACCGGCTTGAGGCCGTGAGCTTTGGCGATTGCGCGCTTTTTCTTTCAGGATCCGGGACAGAAATCGGCGCAAAACCTGAGGAAGAGGTCCAGCTCTTTTCCAGGAGCCGCGAGCGGGAACGCCGGGAGGCTGATCGCCTGCTCGGGGATCCGGGCCACAAGGGCGAGGCGCTTCAATCCGCCCCGGTGATCGAGTTTCTGCGCAAGGTCCGCAATCATCAGAATATCAAGGGCGGCTACTGGGTGCTGGGGTTGGAGCCCGCTGCCGCCGGTCACATGCAGCATTTCGAGGCGTCGCTGGATGGCCCCGCGACGGGGCTGCTGGCGAGCGACGGATTCGCAGCCCTGACGCTCGATTATGAGCGCTGCACGCCCGCAAGCTTTCTGCTGAGGGCGAAAACGGATGGCCTTGAGGCGCTCGGCGCGGAGCTGCGGCATGTGGAAAATGTGCTCGATCCCGGCTGCCGTCTTTATCCCCGTTTCAAGCCGTCGGACGACGCCACCGCGCTGCTTTTCGAGCTGTCATAAGCGGTATTCCGCGGTGGCCAAAACAAAGATAAATATTCAAACAAAATCAATAGCTTATGATTGTGCTGGCGAAGCGATCCCGGTTGCCCGCGCGGGCCCGCTCTGATAGTCTCTCGGCAGGTTTATGAAGGGAATCGCGCAAGGTGCCGCTCCCTTTGCAGTCAATCATCAGCGTAGGTTCCCCCCTTCGGGGCGGCCGGATCGCTCCAAGCGTTAGAAGCAGATTTGTCCAGCACGGTAGATAACGACCTCCCGGGGCAGGAGCCCGCGTCGAACAATGGCGAGGGAGGTTCCGGTGGTCCCACGGGTGGCGCAGGCGCGCCGCCGCCTGAACGCGACGTTTCCCCCATCGCAGTCGAAGAGGAGCTGAAGCGCTCCTACCTCGATTATGCGATGAGCGTGATCGTTTCGCGTGCGCTGCCCGATGCCCGCGACGGTCTCAAGCCGGTGCACCGGCGCATCCTGTTTTCGATGAACGAGAACGGTTACGACTGGAACAAGCCCTATCGCAAGTCCGCCCGCGTCGTCGGCGACGTGATCGGTAAATATCACCCGCACGGCGACCAGTCGATCTATGGGGCCCTTGCCCGCATGGTGCAGGAGTTTTCGCTGCGCGTGCCGCTGCTCGATGGTCAGGGCAACTTCGGCTCGGTCGACGGCGATATGCCCGCCGCCATGCGATACACTGAAGTGCGCATGGCCAAGGTGGCCCATGGCCTGCTCAACGACATTGACAAGAACACCGTCGATTTTCAGGACAACTACGACAATTCCGAGCGCGAGCCTACGGTTCTGCCCGCGGAATTTCCCAACCTGCTGGTCAATGGCGCGGGTGGCATCGCTGTCGGCATGGCGACCAATGTGCCGCCGCACAATCTTGGCGAGGTCATCAACGCCTGCATCGCGCTGATCGACGATCCCCAGATTACCATCGAGGCGCTCTGCGCCCATGTGCCGGGACCTGATTTTCCGACCGGCGGTTATATCCTTGGACGTTCGGGCATCCGTTCCGCCTATCTCACCGGGCGCGGCTCGGTGGTCATGCGCGGGCGCGTAGACATAGAGGAAATCCGCAAGGATCGCACCGCGCTCATCATCACCGAAATTCCCTATCAGGTGAACAAGGCGCTGATGATCGAGAAGATCGCCGATCTGGTGCGCGAAAAGCGCGTCGAAGGCATTTCCGACCTGCGCGATGAAAGTGACCGGCAGGGCATGCGCGTCGTGATTGAGCTGAAGCGCGACGCTGTGCCCGAAGTGGTGCTGAACCAGCTCTATCGTTATTCGCCATTGCAGACGAGCTTCGGCGTCAACATGCTGGCGCTCCATCATGGCCGCCCGGAAACGATGAACCTGAAGCAATTGCTCAGGGCCTTCACCAGTTTCCGCGAGGAGGTCGTTACCCGGCGCACCAAGTTCGAACTCGGCAAGGCGCGCGACCGCGCCCATGTTTTGGTCGGCCTGGCGATTGCGGTTGCGAACATTGATGAAATGATCGCGCTCATCCGCGGCGCGCCCGATCCCAACACGGCGCGCGAGCGCATGATGTCGCGGGCCTGGCCGGCGCGCGACGTGGCCTCGCTGATCGAGCTGATCGCCGATCCGCGTCACAAGCTTGAAGAGGACGGGACCTATTTCCTGTCCGAAGTTCAGGCGCGCGCCATCCTCGATCTGCGTTTGCAGCGCCTGACGGCGCTTGGGCGCGAGGAGGTCAGCGATGAACTGGCGGCGCTCAAGGTCAGGATCGAGGAATATCTCGCGATCCTGCGCAGCCGGGAGCGTGTGCTGACGATTATTCGCGACGAGCTGGTCAAGTTCCGTGATGAATTCTCAAATCCGCGCCGTACGGAAATCATCGACTCCGATTTCGAGGTCGAGGACGAGGATCTGATCCAGTCCGAGGACATGGTGGTGACGGTCAGCCATCAGGGCTACATCAAGCGCGTGCCGCTTTCGACCTACCGGGCCCAGCATCGCGGCGGCAAGGGCCGCGCGGGCATGACCACGAAGGACGAGGATTTCGTTACCCGTCTCTTCGTCGCCAACACGCACACGCCGATGCTGTTCTTCTCGTCGAACGGCATGGTCTACAAGCTCAAGGTCTGGCGTCTGCCCGCTTCGACGCCGCAAGGGCGCGGCAAGGCGATGATCAACCTGCTGCCGCTGGCTCAGGGCGAGATCATTACCTCGGTGATGCCGTTGACCGAGCCCGAGGCCGATTGGGACAAGCTGCACGTCATGTTCGCGACGAAGGCTGGCACTGTGCGGCGCAACGATCTGTCGGACTTCGTGCAGATCAACCGCAACGGCAAGATCGCCATGAAGCTTGAGGATGAGGGTGACAGGATCGTCGGCGTTCAGGTCTGCACGACCGGCGAGGACGTATTGCTCACCACGGCAATGGGCCGCGCGATCCGCTTTCCGGTCACCGATGTGCGCGTCTTCTCG
>JAATFR010000246.1 GCA_015655095.1 Hyphomicrobiales bacterium
ATGTCAACTCGTATTCCTGACTATGGCCTCACCGGGTGATGAACAGCAGGAAGAACCCCCTTTGCATCCAAGCAGGGCGCGCAATATAAGCGGCCTTCATGAGCAAGCGCAAGCAATCAGCCCCGGCTAGGTCCAGCGCCGACCGTCGCCCGCCCCGGCGCGATGAAAAGCCGCGCGGCCCCTCTGCCACGTCCCCCGGCAAGGGCCGCCCCAAGGACCGCCGCGCCAGTTCCGGCCCGGCCTCCGGCAAGCCTGGCGATGAAAGCTGGCTGTTCGGTTTCCACGCTGTAGAGGCCGCCCTCGCCAATCCGGAACGAAGGCACCAGCGCCTGCTCCTGACCCGCAACGCCATGGATGAGCTGAAGCGCTCGGGCGTTCCCCTGCCCTTCGCTCCGGAAGACACAGCCCCCGAAGACATCGCCAGCCACCTTCCGCCGGGCGCCGTCCATCAGGGCATCGCGCTCCAGACCTCCCCGCTCCCCGACTACAGCCTTGAGGATGCCTGCAAGGGCGCGAAGGTCGTGGTCATGCTTGATCAGGTCACCGACCCGCACAATGTCGGCGCGATTCTTCGTTCAGCCGCCGTTTTCGGGGCGACCGCCCTTGTCATGACCGAGCGCAACAGCCCGCCACTGGCCGGAACCCTCGCCAAATCGGCCTCCGGAGCGCTGGAACTGGTCAGGGTCGCCAAGGTCACGAACCTGTCGCGCTCCATCGAGGAAATGAAGGATCTGGGCTTTCAGGTCGTTGGTCTTGACGGCGACGCCCCCCATTCGCTCCCCGGCCTCGCCCTTGACGGCCCCGTTGCCTTCGTCATGGGCGCGGAGGGCGACGGCCTGCGCCGGCTCACCCGCGAGCACTGCGACCTGCTGGCGAAACTTCCCGCCGCCGGGACCATGCGCAGCCTCAACGTCTCCAACGCCGCCGCTGTGGCCCTCTATGAGGCATTCCGCCGCCGATCCTGATGCCTCTGACTTAAACGAGAACCCCATGCAGTCACTATCCCTGGCGACGCCTGAAACCTTCCGGTCCGTCCGCTTTGTCCTCACCGATATGGATGAAACCCTGACCTTTCAGGGACGGCTGTCGGCTGCAACCTATACCTCCCTTGAAAGGCTGCAGGCCGCCGGCATCAGGGTCATTCCCGTGACCGCCGCCCCGGCTGGCTGGTGCGATCAGATGGCGCGGATGTGGCCGGTGGACGGGGTCATCGGCGAAAATGGCGGCCTGTTTTTCCAGCGCGCGCCACAAGGACACGGCCTCACGCGCAGCTTCTGGCATGGAGAGGATCGGCTGGAGGAGATCCGCGTCAAACTGGAAGCGATAGGCAGCCGGGTACTCGATGCGGTTCCCGGCACCAGCTATGCCGGGGACCAGCCCTTCCGTATGACCAGTCTGGCCTTCTCGCGGCCAACAGAGCAAACCATCGCAGACCAGCTGATCAAGGCGCTCAGCTCGGAAGGTGCGGACACGACTGTCAACAATCTGTGGATACTGGGCTGGCTGGGCGGCTACGATAAACTGGCGATGGCGCGGTGGGTCATGGCCGATGCCTATGGCGTGGACATCAATATTGACCGGGATAGCGTGCTCTATATCGGCGACTCAACCAACGACGCCCCGATGTTCGGCTTTTTTCGCCATACAGTGGGCGTGAGCACAGTCCGTCACTATCTGCCGGAAATTCCCACCCCTCCTCACTGGATCACCGCAGGCCCCGGCGGCGCAGGCTTTTGCGAAGTTGCACAGTTTCTCATCGACGGCAAGCAAGAGCAGCGTGACTGAGGCGTAAAGACTGTCCGATAGTCGCCACCACGGCGCTTCATGCTGCCCTGCGCCATCACAAGCTTCCCAAACGGAAGCTGAAACAGAATCACAGCCAGATGGTAATCGGCCATTATCAGTTCACTTTATATCTTTTATTCCCAACCAGTTTAATCCGGCCAAATTCCGTATGCGTCATTACCGGTAAATCGCACCATCGCTGAAACTAAAGTTATGAAATTGAGCAAGAGAGGCTCATGATTAATCGAGAGGGGGAACCTTATTTTCCCTTATGCATTTTAACTCCAAGAGAACTCCGCACAAGCGAATGAGGACAAAATGGATAATGTTCCCGTTACACGTCGGCATATCAACTGGCCCCCTCTCCTCCTTGGTCTTTTCATTATTCTCATAGGTCTTGCGCTGACAATTGGCGGCGCATGGCTCGCGGCCCTTGGTGGCTCCCTCTATTATGTCCTTGCCGGTATCGGACTCGTGGTGTCAGGCTACTACCTCGCACGCGAGCGCAGCATCGGCGCATGGATTTATGCGCTGGTTTTTCTGTGCACGCTTGTGTGGGCCTACTGGGAGGTCGGAGCCAATGGCTGGGCGCTTGTGCCCCGCCTGATCGGGCCGATTGTCCTCCTTCTCCTCGTCATCGCGGTCAGCCCGCTTCTTAATCCATTCCGCCATGGCTGGCGCACCGCCATCGGCGGCATTATCGCCGTGCTTGCTCTCGCCGTGGTCGGCGGGCTTGCAGTTGGCTATGCCGGCGCGCCAGGCATCGACAGCCCAGTTCCTCCGGCACAGGCAGGCGCCACAACGGATATGGGCGCAGGCGCGGACTGGACCGCTTATGGCGGCAGCTACGCCGCCCAGCGCTTCTCTCCGCTCAAGCAGATCGACGTCAGCAATGTCGCTCACCTTGAACGCGCATGGACCTTCCATACCGGCGACCTGCCCAACGAGCGCACCAAAAACACCTATGGCGCGGAAACCACGCCGCTGAAAATAGGCGACACGCTTTATCTCTGCACGCCAAAGAACATCATGATCGCGCTTGATCCCGCCACGGGCAAGCAGCACTGGCGTTATGACCCCAAGGTACCGGACGAAAATATTCCGTATACAGCAGCCTGCCGTGGCGTCACCTATTATCAGGTTCCTGATGCCGACCCGAACACCGCATGCTCAACGCGCATTATCGAGGGCACGCTTGATGCCCGCGTGATCGCAGTCGATGCAAAGACCGGCGAGCCTTGCGCGGGCTTCGGGCAGAATGGCATCGTCGACACCACCACCGGCATCGGCGAACATTCCCCCGGCATGTTCTCCATCACCTCGGCCCCGACCATTGTCCGCGGCGTTATCGTCGTCGGCCATCAGGTGCTTGACGGGCAGAAACGCGACGCGCCTTCCGGCGTTATCCAGGGATATGACGCCGTCACAGGCGAGCTGCGCTGGGCCTGGGACATGGGAAAGCCGGATTTGAACGGCCTGCCGCCTGAGGGGCAGACCTATACACGCGGCACGCCGAACATGTGGACCACTGCTTCAGCCGACGAGGCGCTTGGCCTGGTTTATCTGCCGCTGGGTCTATCCGCCGTTGATTACTGGAGCGGTAGCCGTTCTGATCTGGAAAAGAAATTTGCAACGTCGCTCGTCGCGCTGGATGTGATGACCGGCAAACCCGTGTGGCACTTCCAGACAGTTCACAATGATGTCTGGGACTATGATCTGGGATCACAGGCGACCCTCGTCGATTATCCGGGTCCGAACGGATCGACCCCGGCCCTGCTGCTCCCGAGCAAGCGGGGGGATATTTTCCTGCTGGACCGGCGCACCGGCAAGCCGCTTGCAGGCGTTGAGGAACGGCCCGTGCCCCAGGGGGGCGTCGAGCCCGAGCAGCGCTCGAAGACCCAGCCCTTCTCGCTCTATCACACGCTGGCCAAGCCCGTTCTCACCGAGCGCGACATGTGGGGCATGTCTCTCATCGACCAGATGGTCTGCCGGATCCAGTTTCGCCGGGCGACCTATCACGGCATGTTCACGCCGCCGGTCAGCGAAGGGCATTCCATCGAATATTCCGGCTATAATGGCGGCTCGGACTGGGGCGGCATCGCCTTCGACCCGACCCGCGGTGTGATCATCGCCAATTACAATGACATGCCCAACTACAACCGGCTCGTGCCCCGCGCCGAGGCCAACAAGCTCGGCTGGGTGCCCCGGGATCAGTCGCGCGGGAAAATCGGCGGCGCCGAAGGTGCTGGCGACCCTCAGGCTGGAACACCCTATGCCATCAACGTCAATGCGGGCTGGCGCCTGCCGTTCACCGGATTGC
>JAATFR010000008.1 GCA_015655095.1 Hyphomicrobiales bacterium
CAAGCAGCGAGGCGCGGAGCAGCCTTGTATAGAGCGCCAAATGGAAAAGCGACATGGTGATGCAGGGAAGGATGAGGTGAAGCGCGATGTCCTGCACCTGGGCAAGGCCGGTGTAGCCTGAAAACAGGGTTTCCATGCCGCCGCTTGGCAGCAGGCGAAGCTTGACCGAGAAAACGAGGATCAGCATCAACCCGACCCAGAAGACGGGTGTGGCGTAGGCAAGCAGCGCCAGAACCGAGACGATGGCGTCAGGCAGCTTGTTGACCTTGCGCGCGGCAAGCGTGCCAAGGCCGATGGCGCCGATGACCGATACCACGATGGAGGAACCCATCAGCAGCAGTGTCGGGCCGACGCGCTCCATGATGAGGTCGAGCACGGGCTTGTTCTGGCGAAAGGAATAGCCAAGGTCGAGGCGGGCGACATGCGAGATGTAATTCACGAGCCTTACAGGGATAGGCTTGTTGAGGCCGTAGGATGCGCGAAGCTGCTCCATATAGCCGGCATCCGCAGATCCCGCCTCGCCGGCCATGACGTCTACCATGTCACCGGGCGCGAGATTGATCAGCGTGAAGGTGATGATGATGGTCAGCAGCATAAGGACAAATGCCTGACTGAGCCGGCGCGCCAGATAGCGGGCGCGTGGCAAGGCAAGCGATTTCCGGCGGGCGGCCCTTAGCCGGCCTGCGATCAGGGCACCAGCTTCAACAGGGCTGGAAGGCAGGGGCCTTGCGTTTTCTATGGTCATGACGGCAGCACATACACGCTGGCGAAATTGTCGAATGGCCCGAACGGCGTCGTGGCGAACTGCCGTACGCGCTTGTTGCTGAATGTCAGGACGGTAAGCGTGACGAGCGGGATTTTTGGAATGTCCACGGCGACGATCTGCTGAAACTTCGCGTAGATGTCGCGACGTTTCTGCGGGTCAATTTCCACCTGCGCGGCCAGTAGAAGCTTGTCCACTTCCGGGTTGTCGTAATGCGAACCGTTGGAGAAGGCGACGCCCTTCTGGAAGTTCTTCGACCAGTAGAAGCGCTGCGTGCCGATGACCGGATCAGGCCCCGCGCCCGCGCCATAGCCGATGGTGTCGAAGTCGCGATCCGTGTAGGCGCGCCGGATAAAACCCGCGAAATCCTGCGAGCGAATATCGACTTTCACGCCGATTTTGCCCAGTGCGTCACGCAGATATTCAGCCGTTCGCATGAACACCTCGCCGGTGGGAGCCGGGTCGTGCGTAATGGAGAGCCGAACGCCATTGGCGTCGGGCTTATATCCGGCGGCATCAAGCAGCGCTTCGGCCTTTTTCAGGTCGAACGGATATTTCTCGATATTCTCCGTGTAAAACGCGGTCATGTCGGGCGGTATCGCCGAATAGGCGGTCTGGGCGAAACCGTAATAAATATGGTCGCGAATGAAATCCCGGTCGATGGCGTGGGCGAAAGCCTGCCGGACGCGCGGGTCTTTGAACGGTTCCCGGTCGAGATTGAACTCGAAGGCGGACAAGCCGGAAAGGGCTCCCGGGCTGAGCCGGCCTATTTCGATGTAGGGGATCTTCTGCAACCGGGCGACATCACTGAACGATGAGGTGGGCAGAATCTGAATCTCTTCGGTTTCAAGAGCCGCCGTCGCGGACGAGGGATCGGGGACAATGCGCAGGATCAGGCGGTCGAGATAAGGTTTTGGCTGGTCCCAGTAATCGGGATTGCGCTCGAGAACGATGTACTCACCCCGCTGCCAGTCGCGGTAGCGGAACGGGCCGGTGCCGACCGGCCGGGTATTGTGGGGATTGCTCAGAATATCCGTGTCTGCATAAAGATGCCTGGGCACGATCTGGGATTCGATTGAGTCAAGGGCGCTGAGAAGGTAGGGGGCAGGCTCCGAGAGCCTGAATACGGCGGTCAGCGGATCGGGCGTTTCGATCGCTGTGACATTGGCGAAGGTCGAACGCCCCCGGCTGTGATATTTTTTCCAAACCTCAAGAGCGGAAAACGCGACGTCGTCCGAGGTGAAAGGTGTGCCGTCGTGCCATTTCACCCCGGACCTGAGCTTGAAGGTGATGGTGA
>JAATFR010000374.1 GCA_015655095.1 Hyphomicrobiales bacterium
CAGGGGCGCACCTCGTCCCTTCCCTGAATGAACGAGCCATTGGCGGCCGTAGGGCAAATGCCGTCTCATTCTGCTATAGCGGCCCTCTGTGTCCGTCCTCGAACGATTCCGGCCCATGATTGTCCTGCGCTCGCTCCTGTTCAACCTGGTCTACTACACCAACATCATTCTCTGGATGATCCTGTCGCTGCCCTCGCTGCTGCTGCCCCGCGTCGTGCTCCTGCGGATCGTCAGGGCCTGGTCTCATGTGAACTTCTTCCTGCTGCGCTATCTCGCCGGCATCACCTGCGAGATTCGCGGACGCGAGAATGTCCCGTCCGGCGGCGTCCTCGTCGCCTCCAAGCATCAGTCGGTCTGGGACACCTTCGCGATGTTCCTGGTCTTCGACGACCCCTGCTACGTGCTCAAGCGTGAATTGATGTGGCTGCCCCTGTTCGGCTGGCTCGCCGCCAAGGCGCAGATGATCGCCGTCAACCGCGGCGCCCGTTCCAAGGCGATGAAGCAGATGCATGCCGACGGCGCCGAACAGCTTGCCAAGGGTCGCCAGATCATCATCTTTCCGGAAGGCACCCGCCGCGCGCCGGGCGCCGAACCCGCCTATAAGTTCGGCGTCGTCTATCTCTACAGCGAGTTCAACGTGCCCTGCGTCCCCGTGGCCCTGAACTCCGGCTATTTCTGGCCACGGCGCCAGTTCATCCGCCGGCCCGGCAAACTGGTGATGGAAATCCTGCCGCCCATTCCACCCGGCAAGGACAAGGCCGCCTTCTTCGAGCAACTCCAGAGCAGCATCGAGAACGCCTCGGACCGGCTGCTCGTGGAAGCACGTGGACATGCCTCTCCGGAACAAACCAGAATCGCTTGACGGCCGCGATTCTTTTGTTCTATCTTTGTTCCATGACACAAATCGCGATTCGTTCTCATGCCCTGAACGCCCCGAAACGGCTCTGCGCGCCCTTGGCAGCGTTGGGCCAGGAGGCACCGGATACAGCTTCGCGCTTTCGCCGCTGGCGCGGCGCCTCCGGCGGAGCCTATCTGGTTTCGGTCTATCCCATCACAGAATGCCCCGATTATGTCGAGGCCGTGCTGATCGCCGTCGAGGGATCGACCGGCGCCTGCGTCTGGATTGGCGAAGCGGGCCCGGGTGGCGAAGACCTGGCCGAGACCCTGCGCGTGGCGGCCGAGGCGGGAGCCACCGAGGTGCATGTCCATCTGCTGGCGGGCGATGCGGCAGATCGGGCCGCGGCGATCCGGGACATCGACGGGCGTCACTGATTGGAACGGTGGTCCCCGAGCGCCATCTTCCTGTCTTCAAATCCTGTGTCCGAAAACAATGGCCGGAACGCTTTACCTTCAGACCGGGTCACCTGGAATCGCAAAATGCTCCGATACCAATGAGTTATCCGGGAAGAATGGTTCGACCAGAACACATTTTGCTCTAGAGCGTTTTGCGATTTGACGGAGTCGCTCCGAATCGCAAAAACGCGTCGAAACAAAGAGTTAGAGAAAATAAGCGTTCACGCTTGAACGCGTTTTGCTCTAGAGATCGCCGGTCAATGCAGCGTCTCGTCCGCGCTTCTCGATTCGAGGCAGTTCAGGATGAGGGCAAGGTGGTCTGCCTCATCCATCGACAGCCCCAGGCAAAGTTTGCCGCCAATGCAGGCCGGCTCACCTGTCAAAGCATCGCAAACCAGCCAATTGCCATCGGCGTCTTTTTGAACTTCAAATATGCGCATGCACAACCCGGCCTTATCATGGGCTAGGACGTTTTGCCTTCAGACGGAGTCGCCTGGAATCGCAAAGACGCGTCGAAACAAGGAGTTAGAGAAAATAAGCGTTCACGCTTGAACGCGTTTTGCTCTAGTACGCCCGGGCAGGCCGAATAGTTCAGTGTCGTTGTGGTTTTTTTCAGGCCGCCTTCGAGGCCAGCCCGCCGCGGCTCAGAATGAAGTCCTCGACCGTCCGTACGCCCTCGCCGGCCCGCACATTGGTGAAGGCATGGGGGCGCCCCTTTCGCATCATGGTGGAATCGCGGTCCATCACCTCGAGGCTGGCGCCGACCATGGGCGCGAGGTCGATCTTGTTGATGACCAGCAGATCGGAGCGTGTCACGCCTGGCCCGCCCTTGCGCGGGATCTTGTCGCCGGCCGAGACGTCGATGACGTAGATGGTAAGATCGGCCAGCTCCGGCGAGAAGGAGGCCGCGAGGTTGTCGCCGCCCGATTCGATCAGGATGATGTCGAGACCGGGAAAGCGCCGGTTCATCTCCGCCACCGCGGCGAGATTGGCGGAGGCGTCCTCGCGGATGGCGGTATGCGGACAGCCGCCCGTCTCCACGCCCATGATGCGCTCCGGCTCCAACGCGCCCGAACGAGTGAG
>JAATFR010000149.1 GCA_015655095.1 Hyphomicrobiales bacterium
ATGGTCTATTGCAGCGACGATCCAATCATGGCGCGCCGTCTGGAGGATCTGGGATGCTGCGCGATCATGCCGCTTGCCGCCCCCATCGGCTCGGGGCTGGGCATCCAGAATCCGGTCAATATCCGCCTCATCATCGAGCAGGCGAAAGTGCCGGTGGTGGTCGATGCCGGTGTCGGCACGGCGTCGGACGCCGCCATCGCCATGGAGCTCGGGTGTGATGGCGTGCTGATGAACACGGCTATCGCCGAGGCGAAGGATCCGGTCATGATGGCGAAGGCCATGCGCCGCGCCGTTGAGGCGGGCCGCCTCGCCTACCTGGCCGGACGGATGCCGAAAAAGCTATACGCCGATCCCAGCTCTCCTCTTGCAGGCCTGATATAGGCTCATCCCCGCCCGGTACAGGCGGGGGTGTTCGCGATCAA
This sequence comes from Hyphomicrobiales bacterium, assembly GCA_015655095.1. Lineage (GTDB taxonomy): Bacteria > Pseudomonadota > Alphaproteobacteria > Parvibaculales > Parvibaculaceae > JAATFR01. The sequence continues at coordinate 423 of JAATFR010000149.1, forward strand.
CTTTTCTGGGCGGCCCGGGCGGCGTTGATGTGCTTGCGGATTTCGTCGGCGCTGATGGCGCCGGGCACAAGTTCGTTGCCGATGATGAAGGCTGGCGTGCCTTCAATCTGCAAGGTGCGCGCAAGTTCATAGTTCCCCTTGATGGTGTCCATGACCGAGGGGTCTTCCATGTCCTTTTTCAGCTTCGTGACGTCAATGCCATTATCCTTGGCGACTTCGAAGACAATGTCGTCCGTCAAAGGACCTTTCCGGTGTAACAGGGCCATATGGAAGGGCATGTATTTGTTCTGCCGGATAGAGGCGATGGCGGCGCGTGACGCCGTGACCGAGCCTGGTCCCAGAATGGGAAATTCCTTGAAGACGACGCGCACTTGGCCATCGTCTGACGTGGCCTGCTGGAGCTGATTGGCGGCGGTGCGGCAATAGCCGCACTGATAATCGAAAAACTCGACGATGGTGACATCGCCCTTCACGTTGCCGCCGACGAAATCCTTCGCGCTCTTGTAGATCTCATCGGCGTTTTTTGAGATGGCATCGCTTGCCTTGCTCTCGCTTTCGGCCTTCTGGCGCTTGTCCAGCTCCTGCATCACCTCGACCAGAACTTCAGGGTGTTCCATCAGATAGCCATGCACGATGGACCCGATTTCCTGTTTCTGGCTGTCGGAAAAAGCGGAGGGGGCACTGGCGGCATGCGCCACCGGTACATGGAGGCTTACGAGAGCCGCCAGAGCCACTACAGAAAAACGGGAAAATTTCATCAATTGGCATCCTGTAAAATATCCAGCGCCTGTATCCATGGGGGGCTGCCGGACTTCAAGAGTTTGGAGGCGCGCAGCGCGTGCATCCGCGCGCGGCCAAGATCGCCCAGAGCATAGTAATAGTTTGCTGTTTGGAATTCCGCCATGCCTTCGTTGTTTAAACGTCCGTAAGCATTGGCGAGCTGGAAATAGACGAACGGATTCTCACCGTCCAGTTCGGCCGATTTATTCAGGTAGGGCAAGGCTTTCGCCGCCTGTTTGCCATTATCCACGGACAGAATGGCCTGTCCCAGTCCGAGAAGAATCTGGGGAGCTTCCGGCGCCAGCCTGACCGCCTGTTCATAAAAGGGGACGGCCTCGGCGCCCCGTCCGCTTTCAAACAGGATCTGGCCCTTGAGCTCCCAGAGATAGGGGTTTTCGGGCATCCGCTTGAAAAGCGGCTCAAGCTGTTTCAGAGCGGCCGGGGTATCGCCAAGCTGGTGATAGGCCACGGCGCGGCCATAATAGGCGTCATCCGTCGTCTCGCTGCCGGGGTAGCGCTGCAGGGTGATCTCGGGCTGGTCCATGAAGCCATGGAGCTTCGCCTGCACCATTTTGAGCGCATGGATCGATTCGGGCGTGTCCTTCTTCGCGAAAGAAGGCGACGCCTCGACGCGATTGCGGAGCGCCGAAAGCCGGTCCTCGGAAATGGGATGGCTGCGCACGAACGGGTCCTGACGCTCGCTGGAAATGGCTTCCTGATCGCGGAAGCTGGCGAAAAGGTCCAGCATGCCCCGGCCCGACATGTCCGCCTTCTGCAGGAACGTTGCGCCCGCCTGGTCCGCCTGGCTTTCCTGCATCCGGCTGTAGGCAAGGAGGGAGCGCTGGGCGACCTGGCTGCCGCCGGTAATGATCGCCATGCCCGCGCCCCCGGCGCCCACCGCCATGGCGCCGATACCAAGCACGGCCGCCAGAATCATAGGCAGCCGCATGCTGTCCATGATTTCGCCGCCGCGGATCAGGTGCCCGCCCGCCATATGGCCGGTTTCATGGGCGATCACGCCTGCAAGCTGGTTCGGCGAGTCGGCATAGGTGATAAGGCCGGTGTTGAGAAACAGGCGCTGGCCCCCGGTAACAAAGGCGTTCACGTCTACGCCGTTGACCAGATAGATGTGCACGGCTTTGGGGTCGATGCCAGCCGCCTTGAAGATGGGTGTGGCATAGACCCAGAGCAGGGCTTCGGTTTCGGCATCCTGAATGAGAGCCAGATTTTCGGCGCGGGCAGGACCTGTCGAGAGGGGCAGCAGCAGAGACCAGATCAATAGGGTAACGACAAATACCCTTGAAGAGCGGGCGAGGCCGGGGCGCAAGGTATCGATCATAGCCTTTCCATCAGGGTGCCCGGAAACGACGCGCGTTGACGGCGCAGGGCGGAGCCGACTAAACCCTATGGGCGGTCCGGCCGGCCGTCAATCGGACCGGCCAGCCGTGGTGTCCTGCCCGGGCAAGGTTCTGCCTTGTTCAACATTCTGGAAAGCCGGATTATGTGTCGCTCTGAGATGAATAAAAACCGGGCCCCCGCCGCCCGCCTGGAATCGGGGCGGCCGCGCGTCGGTTCGCGGCTTGTGTGCCTGACGCTGGCGGGCCTTCTTCTTGGCTCCTGCTCTTCTTCCCCGTCCAAGCCTTTCTGGAGCGGCACCGGCACCACCACCGAGGGCCCAGGCACTAATGCCTTCACTCGAGCTTATGCCCCGGTTCTTGCGGATCTGCGAAGCAGCAAGGGCACCAATGACAGTTTCCAGGGCGCAGTTGTCTCCGATGAGCCCCAGGCGGCGCTGATCGCCCAGCGTATACTGGAGCAGGGTGGCAAGGCGGGCGATGCGGCGGCCGCGCTCTATTTCGCGCTCTCGGTCACCTATCCCGCGGCGGCGGGCCTTGGCGGCGGCGGCCTTTGCGTTGCCCATGCACCGGGCGAAGCCGGGGTCGAGAGCATTTCCTTCCTGCCGCGCAAGCCTGCGGCTGGCGGCAGCATCGCCTTGCCGGGCAATGTACGCGGCATGGCCTATGTGCAGGCCAAATACGGAGTCATGGCGTGGGCTTCTGTGGTAGGCCCGGCCCAGGCGCTTGCAGCCACGGGCTTCACCGTTTCCAACGCCAGCGCCGCGCGCATCGTCCATTCGGTAAGCGTACTGAACGAAAACCCTGAGCTTGCCCGCCGGTACAGCAGCGCGGACGGCATGACCATGCCTTCAGGTTCGACATTGACGGAATTTGATCTGGCGGG
>JAATFR010000399.1 GCA_015655095.1 Hyphomicrobiales bacterium
CGATTTCCTCGGCGATGCGTGACAGGTGGGTGGCGGTGATGGCGCAGGCGCTCAGGGTTTCGAGCACAAAATCCCGGTCCGACACGCTGTCGAGTGAATTGCGCGTCGGGCCGTCGAAGCCGAGCGCCGAGGCTGTCATCTCGCGGTCGATGGGAAAGGAGGTGCCGGCAAGGGCGGCGGCCCCCAGCGGACATTCGTTCAGGCGGCGGGCGGCATCCTGAAAGCGGCCCCGGTCGCGCCCGGCCATTTCCACATAGGCGAGGCAATGGTGCCCGAAGGTGACCGGCTGGGCGGTCTGGAGATGGGTGAAGCCCGGCATGATGGTCGCGGCATGGGCTTCGGCCTTGTCCAGCAGGGCAAGCTGGAAATGGGCAAGCTGCTCGTCCAGATGGGCGATGGCGTCGCGGACATAGAGCTTGAAGTCGGTCGCGACCTGATCGTTGCGCGAACGGGCGGTGTGGAGCCTTCCCGCCGCCGCGCCGATTCGCTCGGCCAGCCTGGATTCCACGTTCATGTGGATGTCTTCGAGTTCACGCGAAAAGCTGAACCGGCCTGCGTCAATATCGGCCAGAATGGCGTCGAGTCCGGCCAGAATTTGATCGGCATCCTCTTTTGCGATAATCCCCCGGGCGGCGAGCATGGCACAATGGGCCTTCGAGCCGCGGATGTCCTGAGCGTAGAGACGCTGGTCATAACCGATGGAGGCGTTGATTTCCTCCATGATGCGGTCGGGGCCCTCGCCGAAGCGTCCGCCCCACATCTTGTTGCTCATCGAGCTTCTCCGCTACTGGCGTCTGCCGCCTGGTTGGCGGCTGCAGGCCACAGACGATCAAGGGATCACATGAAGACGAAGCTGTTCGCGAGCCTGGCCGTTGCCGCGCTCCTCGTCCTCGGGGCGGTATATCTGATCGTCAGGCCGGGGGGCAATGCCGACGATGCAGCGGGTGGGGCGGGGAGCGTGTCCCGGCTCGTCTCGCAGGCGGACGAGGCGAAGGCGGTGGCCATCGCCGCCAGCCTCAAAAGCTATGCGACCGGCGCCATGGCGAATTTCGTGCCCGAGGCTGCGCCTGCGCCCGTGCCGGACATCAGCTTTAGCGATGCCGAGGGCGCAAGCCATGATTTGAGCCTGTTCCGAGGCAAGCTTGTCGTGCTCAACCTCTGGGCCACCTGGTGCGGGCCCTGCCGCCATGAGATGCCGACGCTGGACCAGCTCGAGGGTGAGATCGGGGGCGACCGGGTTGCGGTGGTGGCGCTCAGCGTCGACCAGACCGGGCTCGACGATGTGAAGAAGTTCTTCGCCGGGATAAAGGTCAGCCATCTGGCCATCTATAATGACCCCACGGCGGCGGCCGGGCTAAAGTTCAAGGCAATCGGCCTGCCGACGACCGTGCTCATTTCGCCTGACGGGCTGGTGCTGGGCCGCTTCGTCGGGCCCGCTGAGTGGAATGCCCCCGAGGCAAAGTCGCTTATAAGCGCCGCTGCGAAGGCCTATGCGGCCGACTGAGTGGACTTGTTATTCGCAAAACCTGGACAGCAGCCCATTCCGGTCGCCTGGAGTGGGCTTTATTACAGCTGCATTACTGCTGCCGTCATAATTCGGGAAAAAAGCAGGGGAGCGACCCATTTTCCTGGAACTAATTTGTCGCAAGCCCGTTCTTTCCATATCGGACATGGAGCCCGCCAGTATGAGGTTTCCGTGAATCTGTTTTGAACCTTGATGAACAACAGGAGCGGACGATGAAAAAGCTAAGTGCAGTCACTGCTGTGGTTTTGGTTTTCGCGGCCTTGAGCGTTGCCGCGTGCAGCACCACGGAAGGGTTTGGTCAGGACGTGAAAGACACGGGCCAGACCATCAAGAACACCGCGCAGGACGCGAAGTAAGATAATCGGGAAAGGGTCAGGTCATGCTGTATTGGGCCGCCGTGTTTTTTGTCATTGCACTGATTGCCGGGTTTCTCGGATTTGGCGGGATCGCCTCCGCCACGGCAGGCATCGCACAAATTCTGTTCTTCGTCTTTATCGTGCTGTTTGTGCTCAGCCTGATTTTCGGTGCATTCCGGGGGCGTCGCCCTCCGCTCTAGAAGCCACGCAGGGAAAGTGAAAAGGCTTGATAGCCTTTTTATTCCGTAGCCACACAAAGGAGTCAATTCATGAACTGGGATCAGATCGCAGGCAACTGGAAGCAGGTTTCCGGTGAACTTCGCGCCAAGTGGGGCAAGCTCACGGATAGCGATGTCGAGATCATTCGCGGCAATCGCGAAAAGCTTGAGGGTGTCCTGCAGGAGCGTTACGGCACCGGCAAGGAAAAGGTTAAAAGCGATGTCGATGAATGGGCCAAAACCCTGAAGTAAGCCATCGGACGGGAGTGTAATGCTTCCGTCCCATTGCACCGCCAGTGGGCTCCGGTCGGCTGGCGAGGGTGCGGTGGCGCGGTATTCGCGTTGAATCTGGCGGGTTCGGAGAGGATATCGCCTGCCGCCGCACCTGGCTCTTCCTTTTACAGAATTATCGATGCTTACCCCTGCAGGAACCGGGGATTATACATTATTCACAGATTAAATTTTTGTAACGAGCCAATGTGGCCAGAATAAGGTCGAAAGATCTTCATTCAATGAACTTTGCCTGTAGGGCGAATAGTTCGGATTCAGGCCTTTTTATTCAGACTCTATGCACCAATTTGAATTGTATGGTGCTGGTATGCTGATGGTACAGGGATGGATATTTCCCTCTGGCATACGCTCTAACGGCATCGGCTGACACCTCGAAAACAGGAAAGGCTGAGCAATGATCAACGAACCCGCCAAGCAAAAAAAATACTCTGTCGATAACGAACCGTTCGAGGTTTTGAGCGACGATGATTTCAAGAAAGAGATGATGGAGGCGCTGCCGCATTTGCGCGCTTTCGCCCGCTCGCTTGCTGGCAATCGCGATGCAGCGGATGATCTCGTGCAGGATTGCCTTGTGAAGGCGTGGTCCGCGCGCTCTAGATTTCGCGGGGGGTCCAGTTTCCGCTCATGGTCCTTTGTGATTTTACGAAACATTTTCCTTTCGGCCCGCCGGCGCGACAAGTTTGTCGGCGAATGGGATGAAGAAGAGATGGACCGGCGCCTCTGGGTGCCTGCGGCCCAGGAATCCCAGCTTGATCTTGCCGATCTTCAGCGCGCCCTTATGGAGCTGCCCCAGGCACAGCGGGAAGCCATCGTCCTCGCCGGTGCGGCTGGCCTGCCCTACGAAGAAGTTGCAGAAATTTGCGGATGCGCTGTCGGCACTATAAAAAGCCGCGTCGCCCGGGCGCGTGTCGCGCTGTTGCGTATGATCGAGAATGGCGAATGCCAGAAGCGCAGTGAGAGCAAGGTGCCCGCCATCGAAGTGATGGATTTTCTCTGGGCGCAAGTGGCCGGCGAACTGGTCAAAACTCGCGGGACACGGCTCGTGCTGTGACCGGGATTCAGATTCAAGAGCCAAGCAATACATAAGATTCTATGTATTGTTCGGGATCAGAATTTGTCGATATGAACGGGAACATTGATACAAAGCGGAGCATTGGCAACAAGAGTGCGCTAGGTCGCGGACACGATGCCGTCGTCTTGATGAGCTGCTTTGGCAGCTCATGATGGGAAACAGGTGGACGTCTTGAGACAAGGAGATGGAGATAAAGGGCCAAAGTTTGTGGCCAAAAACCGGGGGAATGCACGACCTCCCGACCCTGAACCTGATGTGAAGCACGGTGTGGTTTTTGATGCTGCCCCCGAGAGCGCTGGAAAGGCGGGCGCCTGGATTTCCGGTGAGCCTGATCAGGCGCCGGACAAAGCCGGTGTCGCCGAAGCAGGATCGCCGAACGGGCCATCGCCGGACCTGGTTCAGGAAGGCATAGCGGAGCTTTATAACGCTGTCCTCAAGGAGCCCCTTCCCGATCGTCTGACCAGCACGGTAGAAAACCTTGGTACTGATAAGGGCAAGGGTAATGGTGAGGATGGGGAAGGCTGACCCGGTTCTCTCCGGGTTGGTTCCCTGCATCAAATTTATAGCTTCACAATAGGGTGAACAGCCCTTTTGCCCGGGGAAACCACAGCCTCATTGGCGCGGACGCGCGCGGGTGCTATATCCCCCGCCCATGAGTGACAAAACGCCTACCGATCTCGCCCATATCCGCAATTTCTCGATCATTGCCCATATTGATCACGGGAAATCGACGCTTGCCGACCGGCTGATCCAGCTTTGCGGGGGCCTGACCCAGCGCGAGATGAAGGAGCAGGTGCTCGATTCCATGGATATCGAGCGGGAACGCGGCATCACTATCAAGGCGCAGACGGTAAGGCTCGACTATACCTATAAAAATGGCGAGCTTTATGAGCTGAATCTGATCGATACCCCCGGGCACGTCGACTTTGCCTATGAGGTCAACCGTTCGCTGGCCGCCTGCGAAGGCTCCCTGCTGGTGGTCGACGCCAGCCAGGGCGTGGAAGCCCAGAC
>JAATFR010000408.1 GCA_015655095.1 Hyphomicrobiales bacterium
CCAGGTAAAACCCAGAACCACCAATCAGCATCACAGCCAATTCTTCAGGAAACACCAGAGCGAAAGACTTCGTCGCTAGCAGCGCCGCCGCCCTCGTTCAGTGAGTGGGCTTATAATCCCACCCCCTCAGACAAGTCAACACTCATGCTGTTAAAATTCTGACATTTTTATATGTGATTGAATTTACAAGGGGATTTGTCGGGGTGGGGTGGAGAAGGTCCGCTTCCCCCAGCCAATCCCACGAAAGATTTTGTCCAACTGGTCAAAATTTTCGATTTTCGGCGGCAGATGGACCATTCCGCAGCCTTTGGAATAGGCGCACCTCTCCTTCCCACCGTCAAATCATGGTTAATCAATCGTTACGCCTACCGAGGACGATTGGAGGTCCTCGCCGCCACAGGGGCTCGTAAAAAACCAGTATTCCATAAGGAATTTCTGTTATATAAATAGGCTGGGAGGACACCATGGATACAACAAGCTCAAAGAGCATCGTCGAAGTCAGTGTCGACAGCGCCGCCGGACGTAAGGCGCTCGGTATCATGAATATGCGCCAGGCATTGGACCTGCCTGACCTGCCGAGCTTTACCTATACCCATCCGGATCCGCGAAAAGCCGCCGCAGGCGTCGTCGTCAGCCGTCGGGAGTTGGAACGCTTCCTGACCTGCCATTGAGCGCTCACGCATCGATGGCCTAAGTCGCGCATCAGCCGCGACTGTCTCGGTGTGCCCTGTTTCAGGCGGCAACCCGATGGCTCGCCGCGAGCGGCAGCAGTATAATGGCGTTAAGCCCGCCGCCGTTGCGATCCTCCAGGCAGAGCGCGCCATTATGCGTATCGAGGATCTGCCGGACAATCGTCAATCCGAGGCCGCTTCCCCCGAGATCGCGATTGCGCGACTCCTCCAGCCGGATGAAGGGTTCGAGCACATCCTTGCGCCGCTCCATCGGAATCCCCGGCCCACGATCACCGATGAGGACGGCAGCATGATCGCCGCGGCGCTCGACACGGACATCTGCGCTGGCGCCATAGCGCAGCGCATTGTCGATCAGATTGTCCAGCACCCTCGCCAGCGCCGTCTGCGGTATCGTTACCGCCAGTTCCCGTCCGAGCGGTGAAAACGAGACAAGGCCCTGCGCATCCTGGCGCTCGGCGACGAGGGCGTGAACGGCGCCGTCGAGATCGGTGATATCCTTTCCCACGGAAACGACGGTGCTGCGGGCAAAGCCCAGCGCCTCCTCGACGAGGCGCTGCATGGCCTCGACATCGGCGATCGCCCGGTCGCGATGCGGCGTATCCGGCATCATCTCCATGCGCAGGCGGAAACGGGTAAGATAGGTCCTGAGGTCATGGGAGATCGCCCCGAGGATCAAGGTGCGGTTGTTGACCAACGCGGCGATGCGCAACTGCATCCCGTTGATGGCGCGGATCAGCATGCGCAGCTCGCAGGCGCCCCGCTCCGGAATATTGATCGGCTGCAGGCCCTTGCCGATGGAGTTGACCGTGCGCGACAACCGCGTCAGCGGCCGGGTCTCGCGCGCCACGGCGACAATGGCGATCACAGCCACCAGCACGCCGAGAAGTCCGGCCATGAAGCCCACAGGCATCCCATGCAACCGTACGGTCGGCGTATCGGCTAGGCTGAAGACTGCGACCTTGCCGCTGGCAAGGCCGATCGACACTTCGATGGTCCGGTCGGGCTCGCCGACCGAAAACCAGCCACTCTGCGGTCGTTCGGGAAGTGCGCGCAGGCGGAAATAACGGTTACCGAGCGCCATGCTGGCATAGTCGCGCGCCAGTTTGCGATCGAGAGCCGGATCGGTCTCGGCATCGTTTGGCGCAGGGGCGGCGACGTCGGCCAGACGCAGATCCAGACCGGCGGCATTCAGCGCGCGCACGGCCTGTTCCTGCGTGTCCGGCGGGATGGCATCGAGGAGGCGCAGCGTCGACTTGATCTGTGTTGCCGGGGAAAACTCGTGGCTGAGCGGCGTGTCCGGCTTCAGGCTGGCGGCTACGAAAGCGGCGAGCTGGATGATGAACAGCGCCACGGCGACGATCATGATGATACGGGAAACCAGACCGAGTTTCAGCATGGCTCAGACATCCCTCACTTCAGCGGTCAACAAGTAGCCGGCATTGCGCACCGTGGTAATGACCTGCGCGCCATCAGGAAGATATTGTGCAAGCTTGGTGCGCAGGCGCGAGACGGTCACGTCGATGGTGCGATCGAAGGGGTCGGCGCCGCGCCCGCGCGTCCAATCGAGCAATTGGTCGCGCGACAGCACCCGGCGCGGCCGTTCGAGGAAGCAGACGAGCAAGTCGAACTCGGCGGTCGTCAGGCGCAGCGGGCCTTCGCCTTCGATCTCGATCGCCCTGCCGTCGAGATCGACGATCAAGCCGGCGAAGCTCTTGCGCCGCCGCGGGCCGCTCGCCTCTTCCGGGCGCTCGGGTCCCGAACGACGCAGGATGGCGCGGATGCGCGCCAGGAGCTCGCGCGGATTGAAGGGCTTGCCGAGATAATCGTCGGCGCCCATCTCCAGACCGAGAATGCGGTCGATATCCTCGGATTTCGCCGTCAGCATCAGGATCGGCACGCGGCTGCGCGCCCGAATGCGGCGGCAGGCCGACAGGCCATCCTCGCCCGGCAGCATCAGATCGAGAATGATGAGATCGGGAAAGCCCCTGGCAAGCGCACGATCCATGGCAGCCGCGCTCTCGACCGCCTCGACGGCAAAATCCTCGC
>JAATFR010000124.1 GCA_015655095.1 Hyphomicrobiales bacterium
CATGGACCAGTTCTTCTCCAAGGCCGATATCCAGGACCACACCGTTTCCTTCACCACGCGCCCGCTGCACAGCCTGTGGTATGAGTTCAAGGGCCGGTTTGATCGCGGCGAAATCGACATGAACGGGACGCCGCGCGCGCCCCAGCAGCCTCCCGGTGGCGGCAGAACCTTCTATCGCGACTTCAGCGACGATGGCAGCGGGTTCCGTTCCAGCGGCGGGTTCGCGCCGGAGGATCTCGACAGCCTGTTCGGCAACGCCTTTGGCAGGCGGGGTGGCCGCGGCTTTCCCGCGCAGGGCGCCAGCGCGCGCTACGGCATGACGGTCGATTTCCTTGAGGCAGCAAATGGCGCGGTTAAACGGCTGAGCCTGCCCGACGGCAAGACGCTGGACGTCACCATTCCCGCGGGCTTTGAAGATGGGCAGACCCTGCGCCTCAGGGGCAAGGGACAGCCGGGCTCCAATGGCGGTCCCCCCGGCGACGCCCTGATTGAAGTCGCGGTCGCGCCCCACCCTGTTTTCACCCGCTCAAACAAGGATGTGGTGGTTGTGCTTCCCGTCACGCTCAAGGAGGCAGTGCTGGGCGCCAAGGTGCAGGTGCCCACCATCAAGGGGCCTGTCACCCTGGCCATTCCACCCCACTCGAACAGCGGTCAGCGCCTTCGGCTCAAGGGACGCGGGATTGCCGGCGGTCATCAGTATGTCGAACTGAAAGTCGTGCTGCCCACGGCCGACGAACCTGAACTCAGGGCCTTCCTTGAGAGCTGGGAGCCGCGCCACCCGTCCCGGCCCCGCGCGGACATGGTTGACGAATAAAAAGGGCCGCCCTCTCGGACGGCCCTCTCAATACATATAGACAAGAACTCAGTTCAGGCCGAGCTTGCCGCGCAGCTTGGACAGATCTTCCGCCAGCGTGTTGACGGGACCGGAAAGCGCCTTGCGGTCGGCTTCCGTAACCTTGTCATAATATTCATAGCCATCAGCGGTCTTGTACTTGGCCAGGATCTTGTCGACCGTTGCGAAGTTCGCCGCCACTTTCTGGACAAAAGCCGCATCCGACTTCTCGATCAGCGGACGGAACAGCTCAAAAATCTTCTTCGCGCCATCGATATTGGCCTGGAAGTCGAAAAGGTCGGTGTGAGCGTAGCGGTCTTCTTCGCCGGAAATCTTGCTGGAAGCCACTTCCTCAAGAAGAGCCGCAGCGCCACCGACAACCTTCTCCGGCGGGAAAGTAAGACCCGCCACGCGCTTCTGAAGATCGTTCACATCCGCCAACAACTTGTCAGCAAACGGCTCGAGCCCCTTGGTGCTACCGGTCACAAACAGGCCGTATTCGATGCGGTGGAAACCGGTGAAGCCCGGGTCCTGCTCTTTCTTTTCATGGTCATCGGCGCGCGAGTCGATTGAGCCGTCGAGATCGCTGAAAAGCTCGGCGATCGGCTCAATGGCCTCATAATGGACACGGCTTGCGCCATAAAGAGCCTTGGCCTCGTCAAGATCACCGGCCTTGACGGCATCCGTGAAAGCCTTGGTGTCGCTTGCGAGCTGGTCCAGATTTTCGGTAACATAGATTTTGTATTCGGTCACAGGCCCCACAAGCTCTGAAGGCGAAACGGCAGCATACGCCGTTCCCGTCATAAGGCCGAGCGCAAGTGTCAGCATCGCAGCGGAGTGCCGGATTTTCATGTTATTTCCCTTTCGTCTTCTCGTCATTTTGACGAGGCTCTAGACCAAACTCGCCGCCGCCAGAAGCGTACGGCCCAAATAATCTTCCTTGCCCCTGACGCCGGGCAGCGTGAAGAAAAACCCACCACCAATGGGCTTGAGATATTCTTCCAGCGGTTCTCCATCGAGCCGCTTTTGCACGGTGATGAAGCCTTTCTCCAGATCGGCCTGGTAACAGATGAAGAGCAGGCCCATCTCAAGCTGGCCTGCCTTCGACACGCCATTGGAGTAGTTGAACGGACGGCGCAGGATCAGATTTTTCTCGGTTTCGAGGGTACGCGGATTGGCGAGCCGGATATGTGAATCAAACGGCGTCGCCTTGCCGTGCGGGTCGTTGGCGTAATTGGGTACGTCCACTTCCGTCTTGCCATCGAATGGCGCCCCGGTCGTCTTTACACGCCCCATTATCTGCTGCTGCTCATGCAGAGGTGTGCGGTCCCACCGCTCTACAAAGTTGCGGATAATACGCACAGCCTGATAGGAGCCATAACTTGCCCAGGCCTGATCGCCCTTGCCTGGCTGTACCCAAACGATTTCATTCATAAGCGCGTCGTCACTGGAATTCGGATTTGCCGAACCGTCGCGGAACCCCAGAAAATTGCGTGCGCTTTCCGCCGGCGCGCCCGGCTTGCTCGGCAGCACCGGAACCGACCCCTC
>JAATFR010000375.1 GCA_015655095.1 Hyphomicrobiales bacterium
ATGTGGCCGGTGTCCGTCCCGTCATCGAGATCGCGAATGAGGCGGGGATGCCTGTGGGCGTGCTCGTGCGCGAAGCGCGCCGGCGCGGTTGGCCGCTCAGGACTGGCAAAAAAAAGGCGGGTTCGCGCCACGGCCTTGCCGCCCGGCTGAAAAAGCTGATCGAGGCGGAAATAGAAGACATCGAGGGACAGGAGCTGGGCGAACGCAACGCGGCTGACCGCGAGCGCGACGCCCGCCGCCTGTCCTCATTGCTGGGTTCGCTCGGCAAGCTTTTCGAGATCGAGCGCGATCAGTCAAAGGGGAAAAAGACCCCGGTCAGGAAGGGGGAGGGCGATGCTTTCATCCAGGAGCTTGAACGCCGTCTCGCTCGCATTGCAGCCGCCGGACATCCGGCTGAAATTCCTGAAGAGCCTCAACCCGCGTGAAGCGGAGCGTTTGACCGGCCACTGGCCGTTCTGGGCGCGCGCCGACCAGTTGCCGCCCGAAGGCGACTGGACGACATGGCTGGTGCTGGGGGGGCGAGGGGCCGGCAAAACCCGCACGGGCGCTGAATGGGTGCGCGAGGAAGTAACGCGCGGCCGCGCCGGGCGGATCGCGCTTGTCGGCGAAACCTATAATGACGTGCGCGAGGTGATGATTGAGGGGCCTTCGGGTCTGCGCTCGCTCAGTACCGGCGACGAGCGGCCGCGCTATGAGGCGACAAGGCGGCGGCTGCTCTGGCCGAACGGCGCGGTGGCGCAGGCCTTTTCGGCAACGGAACCAGACGGGCTGCGCGGCCCGCAGTTCGATGCGGCCTGGACCGATGAACTGGCCAAGTGGCGCTATGCGGATGCGGCCTGGGACATGTTGCAATTCGGCCTGCGTCTGGGCGAACGGCCCCGGCAGGTGGTGACGACGACGCCGCGCCCGGTGCCGATCCTGAAGCGGCTGCTGGCGGATGCGTCCACCGTGACGAGCCGCGCCACGACGCGTATGAACCGGGCCCATCTCGCGGAAGCGTTTCTGGGACAGGTAATCGCGCGCTATGAGGGCACAAGGCTCGGGCGGCAGGAACTCGATGCGGAACTGATCGACGACAACCCCGATGCGCTGTGGCAGCGCGAGGGGATCGAGCGCACGCGGGTGCGGCGTGAACTGGAGATGCGGCGCATCGTCATAGCCATCGACCCGCCGGTGACGGCAGGACCGGATGCGGATGAATGCGGAATCATAATCGCGGGGCTAGGCGCGGACGGGCGGGGCTATGTCCTCGATGACCGCTCGGGCGGCGGCCTGTCGCCACTTGCCTGGGCGCGGCGTGCGGCGGAGGCATTCCGGTTTCATCAGGCCGACCGGATCGTGGCGGAAGCCAATCAGGGCGGCGACATGGTGTCCACGATCATGCGTCAGGTGATGCCCGACGCGCCGGTGAAGCTGGTGCGGGCGACGCGGGGCAAGCGGGCCCGGGCGGAACCGGTGGCGGCGCTTTACGAGCAGGGGCGGGTATCCCATGTGGGCGCTTTCGCAAAACTGGAGGACCAGCTTTGCGACCATGTGCCGGGAGAAGGCGCCAAAAGCCCCGACCGGCTGGATGCGCTGGTCTGGGCGCTGACGGAGCTGATGCTGGACGGCGAGGCGGGCGCGCCAAAAGTACGGACGTTGTGATTGATTTTTCTCCCTCGCTCCCGGAGGGGGAGAGGTGACATTGACGTGAATTGATTTCTTTTCCAATTACCGGAGTGCGGAATATGGCGCGTGGAAGCGTGTGGGCACGGCTGTGGCCGCGCCCGGAGGGGGAGAGTGTGCCTCCAGTCGAAACAAAGCGCAGCCGGGCAGGCGGCCTTGTCGCCATCGAGTGGCGCGGCCAGCCGGCATGGACGCCGCGCGACTATCTGGCGCTGGCGGATGAGGGCTTTGCCCGCAACGCCATCGCCTATCGCTGTGTACGAATGATAGCGGAGGCTGCCGCCTCGGTGCCGTGGCTGCTCTATGAGGGCGCGCGGGAGCTGGAGGCACACCCGCTGCTCGATCTCATCAACCGGCCCAACCCCAATGAAGCGGGACCGGACCTGTTCGAGGCCTGGTACGGGTTTCTGCAGGTGGCGGGCAATGCTTATATGGAACGGGTCGATCTCGACGGGGCCCCACGCGAACTCTATGCCCTGAGGCCGGACCGGATGAAAGTGGTGCCGGGGGAGAGCGGCTGGCCGCAGGCCTATGATTATACGGTGGACGGGCGCAGCGTGCGCTTTGCCCATGACGCCGCGCGGGGACACGCGCCGATCCTGCACATGAAGCTCTTCAACCCCCGGGACGATCATTATGGCATGAGCCCGCTGGAGGCGGCGGCCTTCGCCGTCGACATTCACAATGCGGCGGGGGCCTGGAACAAGGCGTTGCTGGACAATGCGGCAAGGCCAAGCGGGGCGCTCGTCTATCGCGGCGGCGACGGCAACGCGAACCTGACCGATGACCAGTTCAACCGGCTGAAGCAGGAACTGGCCGACAATTATCAAGGCGCCGTCAACGCGGGCCGCCCGCTGCTGCTGGAGGGCGGTCTCGACTGGACGGGCATGGGCCTGACGCCGCAGGAGATGGACTTCATCGACGCCAAGCATGTGGCGGCGCGCGAGATCGCGCTTGCCTTCGGTGTGCCGCCGATGCTGCTCGGCATTCCCGGCGACAATACATTCGCCAATTATCAGGAGGCGAACCGGACCTTGTGGCGGCAGACCGTGCTGCCGCTGGTCGCGCGCACGGCGCGCGCGCTGACGCACTGGATTGCGCCCGCCTTCGGGAACGGTCTGAGGCTCTGGTACGACATTGACGCCGTTGACGCGCTGTCGAGCGAACGCGAGGCGTTGTGGGCGCGGGTGAATGCGGCGGGTTTTCTCAGCGATGAGGAAAAGCGCGCAGCGGTGGGCTATGGCGCGCGCCGGAAAGAAGGGCGGGGGAAGACATGATGGGGGCCGATGAGGAAAGCCGGAGCTGGCGCATCGACCGGCGCGTGCCTTTGGCGCTTGTTTTCGCCGTGATGATGCAGACGGGCGTGGGGCTGGTCTGGGCCGGTTCCGCCGCCCAGCGCCTCGACATGCTGGAAACGGGGGCGGATGAGAGCCGGGAGCTGATTGAGCGGACGACCCGGCTGGAGGAGCGGACGCGCAGCATCGACGCCACAGTGACGCGCATCGAGGCGAAGCTCGACAGGAACTGAGGGGCGAAGCTCGACAAGAACTGATCCTTCAACAGATTTATTTTCTGCAGGCGCCGGATGGCGCCTTTTTCTTTGGGGCGATGATGATGCAGCAGGCGGGACGGACGGGGCGAAAGCCGGATTATGAGCGCAAGGCCATTCCCTTCGATTTCAAGAGCGTGAAGGCGGACGGCCAGTTTCAGGGCTATGCGAGCCTGTTCGGCAAGGTGGATCTGGGACGCGACATGGTGATGCCTGGCGCGTTCAGAAGTTCGCTGGATGCGCGCGGCGCGCGCGGCGTGAAGCTGCTCTATCAGCACGACCCCAATGAGCCCCTCGGTGTCTGGCTGGACATCAAGGAAGACATGCGCGGGCTGCTGGTGGAAGGCCAGTTGCTGATTTCGCTTGCCCGGGCGCGCGAGGTTCAGGCGCTGATGAAGGCGGGCGCGCTGGACGGGCTCTCCATCGGCTTTCAGCCGACAAAGGCGAAGACAGATGAGAAATCCGGCCTGAGAAAACTTTACGAGGTCGATCTCTGGGAGATCTCCATCGTGACGTTTCCGATGCAGCCACAGGCGCGCATCCACGCCATGAAGCAGGCTAGGCACGCCATGATGCCGACCAGGCACACCATGAAACAGGCTGGATGGTGCATTCAGAACCAGACCATCCCTTTTTGAAGGAACACACCATGACCATAAGACAGACCGGAGTGCCTCGCGTCGGGGCGTCGCTGAAAGCGGAGAACGTGCAGGAGGAGGGCGCGCCGGAGCGCAAGAGCTTCGGCGAGGGGCGGCCCCTCACCGGCGATGTGCGCGATGCGATGGATGAATTCATGTCCGCGTTCGACGCCTTCAAGGATGCGAACGACGAACGGCTCGGCCAGATTGAGCGCAAGCTTTCCGCCGATGTGGTGACGGAAGAAAAGGTGGAGCGCATCAACCGCGCGCTCGACCGGCAGAAGAAGACTGTTGACGATCTGGCGCTGGCGCTTGCCCGCCCGGAACTGGGCGCGGAGCGGGGCGACCCGGTGCGGCGCGAGCACAAGGACGCCTGGTCGCTTTATGTGCGCAAGGGCGAGATGCACGGGTTGCGCCAGATCGAGGCGAAAGCGCTTTCCGTGCAGTCCGATCCCGATGGCGGGTATCTGGTGCCAAGCGATACCGAGCGGCTGATTGACCGGATCGTTACTCAGGCATCGCCGATCCGTTCAATTGCAGGCGTACGCCAGATCAGCGGCGCGAGCTACAAAAAGCCTTTCACCACCTCCGGCCTTTCCTCGGGCTGGGTCGGGGAAACGGAATCACGCGCTGAGACCCAGACCCCGCAGCTCTCGGAACTCGAATTCCCGGCGATGGAGCTTTATGCCATGCCATCGGCCACGAGCACGCTGCTCGATGATGCCGCCATCAACATCGACCAGTGGCTGGCTGAGGAGGTGCAGACGGTGTTCGCCGAGCAGGAGGGCGCGGCCTTTGTCAATGGCGATGGCGTGCGCAAGCCGCGCGGCTTTCTCTCCTATCCCGTCGTGGCGGATGCGAGCTGGAGCTGGGGTAATGTCGGGTATATCACGACGGGCGTTTCGGGAGATTTTAGCTCGACTTCGCCTTCGGATGCGCTGATCGATCTCACCTTCGCGATCAAGGCCGGCTATCGCGCCAATGCCAGTTTCGTGCTGAACCGGCGCACCCAGGCGCGCATCCGCAAGCTGAAGGATCAGGAGGGAAACTATCTCTGGCAGCCCGGTCTGACCGCGGGAACGCCCGCCTCGCTGTTGAATTTTCCGGTGACGGAAGCCGAGGATATGCCCGATGTGGCAGCCAACAGCTTCTCCATCGCGTTCGGCGATTTCAAACGCGGTTATCTCATCGTCGACCGGCTTGGCGTGCGCGTGCTGCGCGATCCCTATAGCGCCAAGCCCTATGTGCTTTTCTATACGACAAAGCGCGTGGGCGGCGGCATCCAGAACTTTGAAGCGCTGAAGCTTCTGAAGTTCGGCACGGCCTGAGGAGGGAGAAATGCGGGATATACATAACAATATCATTACGGCATCAAGTCTCATTCCAAATGTCACCTCGGCCACTCGTTTGGGTGCTCCTGTTGATCGGCGTGGCTTCAACGCGGTCGAATATGTGGTGCTGGTCGGAACAAACGGGGATGCGTTGTCCGCAACGATCAGGTTCGATCTGAAAATCGAGACCTCTGAAAATGCGACTTCATGGACTCCGGTCACAAACCCAAAGTTGATACAAGGAGCGAGTGCAAGCGCCACAGGGGTTTTTCTGAGCCTCGACGCGGCGGCAAAAACCGCAACCCAGTATCGGGTCGGCCTGCTTTCAGATGCGCGTTATAGCCGCGTCTCAATCACGGTGGTGGGCACGCATACCAACGGCACGCCGATCGGCGTGGTCGCTGTGCTTTCACACGCAAGCGTTAAGCCGCTGGTCTGATGCTGACTGCATGACAAGAGTGCCCCGCGCAAGATGCGGGGCACGCCTCATTTTCCGATGGAAAGACCATGACGCTCATTCTGCTGGAAGGCCCCGTGCTGGAGCCGGTGTCGCTCGCGCAGGCGCGCGCCCATCTGCGCCTTGATGCGACTGACTAGGACACGCTGGTGTCGGCGCTGATCAGTGTGGCCCGGACGAACCTTGAAACGGAACTGCGCCGGGCATTCATAAGCCAGCGCTGGACCCTGCTGCTCGATCGCTGGCCCGGTTCGGACGTGATGATACCACTGGCGCCTGCGCAGAGCATCGACGAGGTGCGCGTTTCAGGCATTACACTCGACGCCAACTCTTATGCCAGCGAATGCAGGCGCGAGCCTGCCTTGCTCTATGGCAAGACAGGCATGATCTGGCCAATTCCGGTAAAGCCGGTTGCCGGGATCGAGATCGATTTCACAGCAGGCTTTGGCGCGGCGGCCGATGATGTGCCAGCCCCGATCCGCCAGGCGATATTGATGCTCGTTTCCCACTGGTTCGAGACGCGCGAGCCGGTGGCGATAGGAACGCCTGCTCTGGAAATGCCATTCACTGTTTCACAGATGATCGCGCCTTACCGGAGGCCCAGATTATGAGCGGCAAGATTGGACCGCTGCGCGAGCGGGTGATCATCGAGCAGGCAAGCATGGTGCTCGACGATGCGGGTGGCCATACGCTTTCATGGAACCCGATCGCCACCGTATGGGCACAGATTGAAAACCGCAGCGGCAGCGAAGTTGTGGTGGGCGAGCGGATCGAGAGCCACCGCACGCGGCGGGTGCGCATCCGCAGGCGCACGAACATCGGGCCGGGCATGCGTCTGCTCTGGGGCGCGACGCCTCTCGATATTCGAGTGGTGACGGATTCGACCAGCGGGGCAGGCTATATCTGGCTGATCTGCGAGGAGGTTTCTGATGGCGCTTGATGCGGGTTTGGCCTTGCAGAAGACGCTTTACGCCACACTTTCAGGCGATACGGCGCTCACCGGGCTGATCGGGCTGCGGCTTTACGACAATGTGCCGGGTGATACAGCCTTTCCCTATGTCACGATGGGCGAAGGCCGGATGATGGACTGGAGCAGCGACACCCATGACGGCGCGGAGCACCGGCTGGTCTTTCACATCTACACCCGGACCGGCGGGCGTTCGCTGATCAAGACCATTACCGGCGCATTGAAGGCGAGGCTCCACAATGCGCCGCTGGTGCTGACCGATCACCGGCTGGTCAACATGCGCTTTGTCGAGGCGGACATCGTGCGGCTGGCCGATGGCGTGACATGGCACGGGCTGGTGCGCTTTCGCGCCGTGACCGAGGCGATCTGATTTTCATTTCATACCTGACAGGGTTTCATCATGGTGGCGCAAAAGGGCAAAGACTTGTTGCTCAAGCTCGACAGCACGGGAAGTGGCGTTTATGTGACGGTGGCAGGCCTGCGCAGCCGCACGCTCGCCTTCAACGCGCGCGCGGTGGATGCGACCAATGCGGACTCGACCGGCGCCTGGCGCGAGTTGCTTGCAGGCGCGGGCATCCGCTCGGCCAGCGTCAGCGGGCGCGGTGTGTTCCGCGATGAGGCGGCGGATGAAACGATCCGTTCTCTCTTCTTTGCGGCGACCCAGCGCAACTGGCAGATCGTCATTCCCAATTTCGGCACGGTGACGGGCCTGTTCCAGATTTCGGCGCTTGAGTATGCGGGTGAGCATGATGGTGAGATGACCTACGACCTCTCGCTTGAATCTGCCGGCGCGCTGAGTTTCGCCTGATGACGCGCCCACCCAACCGGCATCGCGGCGAAATTGCCGCTGCGCTCGATGGCGAGACGCGCATCCTGTGCCTGACGCTGGGGGCGCTGGCGGA
>JAATFR010000362.1 GCA_015655095.1 Hyphomicrobiales bacterium
GCAGGCCATCATCGACCAGAACGAGGTGATCGCCCCCGGCGACGTCTTCGTGCTCAACGCGCCCTATAATGGCGGCACCCACCTGCCGGACGTGACCGTCATTGCGCCGGTGTTCAGCGAGGGTGGAGAGGCGTCGGGCGCACCGCTCTTCTATGTCGCGGCGCGAGGCCACCATGCCGACATTGGCGGCATCACGCCGGGCTCCATGCCCGCCCATTCCCGCACCGTCGCCGAAGAGGGGGTGCTGATCGACAATTTCAGGCTGGTGGACAAGGGCCGCTTCCGCGAGGCGGAACTGCGCGAGCTGCTGGCCTCCGGCCCCTGGCCGGTGCGCAATGTGGAGCAGAATCTGGCCGACATGCGCGCCCAGATCGCCGCCTGCGAAAAGGGCATTCAGGAACTTCACCGGATGGCCGGCCAGTTTGGCCTCGAAACCGTCCGGGCCTATATGGCTCATGTGCAGGACAATGCCGAGGAAAGCGTGCGCCGGGTCATCGGCATTCTCAAGGACGCCCGCTTCGAAAGCGTGATGGACGATGGCGCGCGCATCTGTGTGGAGGTCCGGGTGGACCGCGAGGCGCGCTCGGCGGTGATCGATTTCACCGGCACCTCGCCGACGCTTGCCACCAACCTCAACGCGCCCTCGGCGGTCTGCCGGGCGGCGGTGCTCTATGTGTTCCGCTGTCTGGTCGGCGACGAGATTCCGCTGAACGAGGGCTGTCTCAAGCCGATCACCATCCTCATCCCGGAAGGCTCGATGCTGGCGCCTCGCTATCCCGCGGCCGTGGTCGGCGGCAATGTCGAGACCAGCCAGTGGGTCACCGATGCGCTGTTCGGCGCGCTCGGCGTCATGGCCTCCGCGCAGGGCACCATGAACAATCTCACCTTTGGCAATGCGCGCTACCAGTATTACGAAACGATCTGCGGCGGCGCGGGCGCGGGGCCGGATTTCGACGGGGCCGACGCCATCCACACCCACATGACCAATTCGCGCCTGACCGACCCGGAGGTGCTGGAATGGCGCTTCCCGGTGCTGCTGGAGCGCTTCGCCATCCGCCACGGTTCGGGCGGCAAGGGCCGGCACAGGGGCGGCGAGGGCGTCGAGCGCATCATCCGCTTTCGCGAGCCTATGACGGCGGCGATCCTGTCCACCCACCGCTCGGTCGCGCCCTTCGGTCTTGAAGGGGGAGAGCCCGGCGCGGTGGGCGAAAACTGGCTGCGCCACAAGGATGGCGTCCTGAAACGGATCGACGCTGCCGATCAGGTGGCGCTTGAAGCGGGCGAGGCCCTCATCATCCTGACGCCGGGTGGCGGAGGATTTGGCCCCGCGGGCTAAATCCTCCGCCCTTTCAGGGTCACGGGATCAGGAGCACCCGGCCCACGGCCTGACGGCTTTCGATGAAGGCGTGGGCGGCGGCGGCCTCCGAAAGCGGGAACTCCCGGTCGATGACGACCGTAAGCTCACCTCTGGCCACATCCCCGATCAGCCGGGCGATATTGTCGTGGACCCGGTCGGTGAGGATTTCGGCCCCGAGAAACACGCCTGACAAGGTGCGGTTGCCGTGCATCAGGGTGCTGACGTCGACCTTCGTGGGTTCGCGGCCCGCCTGTCCCACCAGCGAGATACGGCCCCGGTAGGCCAGCGCCAGAATACTGCCTTGCAGCGTCTGCCCGCCGACCGGGTCGACCACGAGGTTCACCCCGGCCTTGCTGGTCAGTTTCATCACCTCGGTGACCACGTCATGGGTCTTGTAGTTGATGCCATGGTCGAGGCCGAAGGGCTTCAGCCGCTCAAGGCGCTCGTCGCTGGAGGCGGTGGCGATCACGGTCGCGCCCGCGCGCCTGGCGAGCTGGATGGCGGCAAGGCCGACAGCGCCCGCGCCCGCCTGCACCAGCACGGTTTCCCCCGCCTTGAGGTGGCCGAACTCGAACAGGCAGTCATGCGCCGTGCCGAAGGGCACGGGAATGGCGGCGGCAAGGCGCAGGTCGAGATTGTCGGGCACCGGCCAGGCGTTGCGCGCCGTCACCGCCCTCAGTTCCGCGTGGGAGCCATAGCCGTCGACGGTCGCCACCCGCTGGCCGACCTTGAGGTGGGTGACTTCGGACCCGACCTCGATGATGGTGCCCGCCGCCTGATAGCCGACGATATGGGGTTTCGTGACCAGCGCGCCGCCCAGCCGGTTCAGCGTGTCGCCGCCCTCGATGCTGACGGCCTCCACCCTGATGAGCACGCCCCTGGAGTGGCAGACCGGGTCCGGCACATCCTCGTAGCGCAGCACGTCGGGCGCTCCATTCTGGTAATAAACGGCGGCTTTCATGGTTCTCTCCCTGTTTATGTCGTTGGCGGCACTGTCGTCCGGCAAAGGGGGGATGACAAGCCTGCTTGACCCGGCGTCCCGCCGGTGCCATTGCAGGGTCGGGTCAGATGGCCGGATGGCCGCTCCTTGTGCCTGCACAGGGGGAGGAAAGTCCGGGCTCCACGGAAATACGGTGCCGGATAACGTCCGGCGAGGGTGACCTCAGGGAAAGTGCCACAGAAAGGAAACCGCCTGACGGGGTGAGACTTTCGGGTTTCATCCACAGGTAAGGGTGAAAGGGTGCGGCAAGAGCGCACCGCGCGTCCGGTAACGGAGGCGGCATGGCAAACCCCACCGGGAGCAAAACCAAATAGGGGCGCGGCGTCTTCGCAAGAAGGCAACTCCGTTTCCGGAAGCGCGCCCGGGTTGGTTGCACGAGGCGGCTGGCAACAGTCGTCCCAGATGAATGGCCATCGGCTGCGTCGGTCTTGCGGCTGGCGTGGACCACAGAACCCGGCTTACAGGCCATCTGACCCTTAGTTCTCCGCGCTAGCTGGAAGTCGAGACCCAGGTTTTATCCAGCCTTGATTGTCTCGTTTTTTGAATGTTCATGGTTTGATCCAAAAAATGAAAATATTCGATGCAAATTTACCATCTAGTGAGCGACCGAAACGCAAGCAAACCCAAGTAAATAGAGGGTAATTCAGTTGACGCCCATATTATCCCATGGTATCCCATGAAATCCCAAAGTGTGTGGGGTCCTGCCCATATTTGTCCGGTTTTGGTGCAGGGGATTGGGGTGTGGAAACGAAAGTATCCATGCGGGTCGTAACAGCGAATTCAGCAGAGGGCATCCGTGCCCTGTATCGGGGGATCAGCGGACCATGGAGTCGTTCCGGGGCCGGTTCACCAATAAAATTGATGCGAAAGGGCGGGTCTCCGTGCCGGCGAAATTTCGCGCGGTTGCGGTGGCGCAGGGCCTGAACGGCATCATCTGCTTTCCCTCGTTTCAGGGGCCCTTCGTCGAAGGCGGCGGACCTGCGCTTGCCAACACCATCGACGAGATGCTCGACCGTCTCGATCCCTTTTCCCCGGAGCGCGATGCGCTGGCCGCAGTGCTGATCGGCGACAGCGCCGAACTGCTGTTCGACAGTGACGGCCGGATCATGCTGCGCGACGATCTGCGTGAACACGCGGGCATCACCGACCAGATCAGCTTTGTCGGCCTTGGGCGCAAGTTCCAGATCTGGGAACCGGGCGCTTATGAGGCTTTCCGTCTGGATGCGCTGGAGCGCGCCCGCGC
>JAATFR010000037.1 GCA_015655095.1 Hyphomicrobiales bacterium
GGCGCCCGGCCTGATTGAGCGGGGTTATACAGGGATCATTCCGCCAAGTCCATATCCCCGGAAAGGGACCTAAATCCGCAGCGTGAGCGCGCATGGCAGCAGCTCGAAACGGGCGGGAAGGCGGCCTGGAGCCTCGCCGTCCACATCCAGCAGCACCGGTTTTTCATCCAGCGGCTCGGCGGAGAGGGCCCTGATCCGGCGTGAGACGACCCGGGCATGACCGGTGTGCGCGCCCTTGTAGATCGCCCCGGAAAGACGGCTTAGGCCCCAGAAACCCATGTCCCGGAGCGTGACAAAATCGAACAGGCCATCGTCCGGGCGGGCGTCGGGCGCGATCATCATGCCGCCGCCGAAGAAGCGGCCATTGCCCAGCGCCGAGACGAGAACCCGGACGTCGCTCGGCGCCTCCCCCTCGATGGTGATCCTGACCGGCTGGGGCCGGTAGCCCAGAGACCCAATCAGGGATTCCCAGAAAAAAGTGAAGCGGCCGCCCAGGACCCTTGGCCAGCCAGAGCGGTTGACGCGGGCGACGACGACGCCGGAAAGGCCGAAGCTCGCGATATTGACGAAATACCGGCTGGTCTCGACCCCGTCATGGCTGACGAAGCGCATATGCCCCACATCAAGGCTCACGGTGTCGCCGCTGGCGATGCGGGCGACCGCCTCCTGCGGATCGTTTGAGAGGCCGAAGCTTTTGCGGAAATCGCCGCCGGTGCCCGCCGGGATAATGGCGAAATGGGCGTCCGGGTTGATCGGCCTGCCATCCTCGGCGAAGAAACCGTTGGCGACTTCGCTGATGGTGCCGTCGCCACCGACCGCAATGACAAGCTGGGCATTGTGGCGCAGCGCCTCGCGGGCAAGTTCCGCGCCGGGCAGGAAATGCGGCGTGGCGGGCTGGCGCGTGAACAGGGGCACGACGGGCCCCAGCCGCTTTTCAAGCTCGCCGGAAATGACCCGCCATGACCGGCCCGTATGACCGCCGCCCGAGCGCGGGTTGATCACGGCCGCGACATGGGGCGTCGAAACCGGGTAACTCATGACGCCTTGCCATCGACCGTGCTGTAGGCCTGCCCGGCTTCCGCCATCTGGCGGGCGATCTCGCCCTCGTCCCAATCCAGCTCGCGCGCCATCAGATCGCAGATCGCGTTCATGGTCGGCACGCCGGGGTGCCCCAGTGTGCCGAAACCGGTGCGCCGGAACATGACGTCGGAAAGGGTCGAGGCCATCTCGTGGCGGATGGCGTGGATGACCTGAAGGTTGATGTCGGGCCGGTTGGGCGAGATGCGGCGCAGCAGCAGGGCGCGCTCGCCCGGGCGCTCGTCAGCGGAGGCCAGCACCTCGTCGATACGGCTGCCATAGAGATTGACCAGATGCGTCACCAGTTCAGGCGCGAGGCCCGCATGACGGGCCTGGGCGCGCCGGATGAAGCTTTTCAACCTGCCGATCTCGCCGCCATAGGTGGGCGTGCAATGGGTTTCGCATTTGGTCTTGCGGTCGAGTTTTTCCGCAGCCAGATCGACCACCTGTTCGGCCAGATGGCGCGAGGTCGTCCATTTGCCGCCGATGGCGGAGATGAAGCCCTCGAAGCCATCGACCTTGGCGTGGTCGCAGACTTCCGCTGAACGGCTGGCCTTGTAGGAATCCTTGGTCTCACCCTCCTTCGTATGATCGACGAGGGGACGCAAGCCCGCATAAAAATAAAGGATGTCCTTGCGTTCGAGATTAAGCCCCGGCAGGCCGCCATTGACCACGCGCAGGAAGCTTTCAAGATCGCGCTCGCTGACATGGAGATTGTCGGGATCGTCCTCGAACAAGGTGTCGGTGGTACCAATCAACGTGTGACCCCGCCAGGGGATGACGAAGAAATGCCCCCCAAGCTCCGACTGCATGGTGAGCGCATAATTGCCTGAAATGTTACGGGTGACGATGTGGATACCCTTGGAGCGGATCAGCTTGCGGGCGGGCGGGCCGTTCTCGGCAAGCCGCATCATGCTGTCCGCCCACGGACCGGATGCGTTGACGATAACCTTGCCGCGGATGCGGTGGGACTTGCCGGTATGCCTGTCCGTGACATCAACGCCATGGACGCGGCCCGCCGCCCCCAGCCGCTCAATGTCGAACCCCGCGACCTGGGCATAGTTGGCGGCCATCGCGCCATATTCGACGGCTCCCTCGATGATCTCAAGGCACAACCGCTCGGGCAGCCACATCTGGCAGTCATAATAGATCTTCGCGCCGGTCAGCCCTTCCGGCTGGAGCGTCGGCATGATCTTCAGCGCCTGCTTTTTGGGGATCGAGCGGAAGGCGGGCAGCTTGTGGTCGTCGTCCATCAGCCAGTTGCGGTCGAACGAGAGCAGATCATAAAGGAAAAGGCCAATGGAGAGGACCGGGCCACCCTTCATGCCGAAACCATAGGTCGGCAACATGAATGGGAGCGGATGGACCATATGCGGAGCAACACTCTCCCAGATCCGGCGCTCGCGCAGGGATTCGCGCACCAGCTTCAGTTCGCCGTTGACGAGATAGCGAAGCCCGCCATGAACGAGCTTGGAGGAGCCAGACGTGGTGCCATGGGCGAAGTCGGCCTTTTCGAGCAGCGCCACCTTGAGGCCGCGCAACGAGGCGTCCCAGGCCACCGAGGCGCCGGTGATGCCACCGCCCACGACCACCAGATCGTGCTCAATTGCCGCCATCGCTTCAAGGTCGCGCTTCATCGCTTCGTTCCACATCATGAATTCGAGGGGGAAGCTATCTGGAGCGGACGTCCGGGTCCAGCGGCTCCTGGCCGCGTGAGGCAAGTCCCTTCTGCTTCATGCGCCAGATCAGATGATCGACCCGGTCCTGCCCGAAGAATGGCTCATTCTCGAATGCCATCAACGGCACACCCCAATGGCCCGCCTCCTTCTGCGCCGTCTCGTTTTCCGCGATGATCGTCTCAAAATGATCCGGATCGGCCTCAACCCGCGCATCAAGCGCGGCAAGGTCGAGTCCGGCGCGGGCGCTCGCCTCAGCCAGATGGTCCCCTTCGTGCCAGTTCCGCACACCGCCAAAAATCACGCTGCTGATCTCGTAGATGAACGAAAGTCCCCTGCCCGCCTCCGCCGCCGCGACACCCAGCCGCGTCAGGCGATGGATATAGGGCTGCGCCTTCGGCACCTCGCCACTGCGCAGATCCACCTGAACCGGATCAGGATAAGGCCATGCATAGGGCAGGCCCGCCATCTCCGCGATCCGCACCGTGTCGCGGATCAGATAGGGCGGCCACATCGGGTTCACCTGCTTGAAGAAGCCATCGATGCGCACCGCGATGGGATAGACCGGACGGACCCGCGCCTCCACGTCCCAGGTCTTTTCCAGTTCGATCAGGCGGGGGGTGACCAGATAGGAATAAGGCGAGCGAAAGGACCAGAACAGGTCGAAAGTCAGTGTCATAAGAGCGTTTCCCATTTTCTAATGCTTCCCATTAGATTGCCCCGCGCCTTTCAACATGGCAAGGCAGACTGATAAGCTCGCGCAAAGAACGGCAACCAGGGGAACGCACATGACGCAGATCAAGGCCAACGGCATCACCATCGAATATGAGAGCTTTGGCCCGGAAGACCGGGAAACAATCCTGCTGATCATGGGCGTCGGGGCGCAGCTCACCATGTGGCCGGAGGCGCTCTGCGAGGAGCTGGTGCGGCGGGGCTACCGCGCCATCCGCTTCGATAACCGCGATGTCGGCCTGTCCTCGAAGCTTGAGGAACTGGGCGCGTCCGACATGGGCGCGCTGATGATGGCGCTGATGTCGGGGAAACCGGCGCTGGCCCCTTATTCGCTGGACGACATGGCGAAGGACGCGGTGGGCCTGCTGAGCGCGCTCGGCATCGACAAGGCGCATATCGTCGGCGCGTCCATGGGCGGCATGATCGCCCAGCTTGTCGCCGCCAATCATCCCGACCGGGTGCTCTCCCTCACCTCGATCATGTCCACCACCGGCAATCCGGCCCTGCCGCAGGGCAAGCCGGAGGCGCTGGCGGCACTGATGACGCCCCCTGCCGACCCGAGCAATCTTGAATCAATCATCGAGCGCGGCATCTCCGTCTGGAGGGTGATCGGCAGCCCGGGCTATCCCACCGACAAAACCATTTTGCGCGAATGGATCCTGCGCGATTTCCGCCGCTCCTTCTATCCGGTCGGCATGGGCCGTCAGATGGCCGCCATCCTGACCGGTGGCGACCGCCGCCCCAGACTCAAGACCATCAAGGTCCCGACCGTGGTGCTGCACGGGGCGGATGATCCGCTGGTGCCGGTCGCCGGCGGCAAGGATACGGCAGACAACATTCCCGGCGCCGAGCTTCGCATCATCCCCGGCATGGGACATGATTTCGCGGTGGCGCTGGTCGGCATCTTCGCCGACGCCATCACCGCCGCCACGCAACGGGCCACGGGCGCAAAGAAGGCGGCTGAATAGCTCTCTGCCTTTACAAGGTCCGCCTCAGCAGGCCCGGAATATAGAAGGCCAGCGAGGCGGCCCGCGCGAGGTAGAAGAGCATCATCGCGGCCCACAGGCCATGATTGCCAAAGGGGCCATGCAAGACCCACCAGGCCAGCAGGAAAACCAGCAGTGACGCCATCATGGCGTTGCGCAGCGCATGGGAAAGCGTCGCGCCGATGAAGATCGAGTCGAGCTGAAAGCACCAGACGGCGACAAGCGGCGCAAAAGCGCACCATGGCTGATAGGTCCGGGCCGCAAGACGGACGGCCTCCTCCCTCGTCAGAATATCGATGACAAAAGGTCCAAGCAGGAGAAAACCGGCGGCGAGAATGAATGAGACGCCGAGCGCCCACAGGCCCGGCAACTTCATCGCGTCGATCAGTCCACGCCGGTCCTGCGCGCCGATGGATTCCCCGACCAGCGCTTCCGACGCCGTGCCGAAAGCATCAAGCAGGAAGGCCGCCAGCA
>JAATFR010000277.1 GCA_015655095.1 Hyphomicrobiales bacterium
GAAGTGCTCAAAATCAATGTCGCCGGTATAAAAACTGCGGGAGATTTTCCCGTAGGGATTGGGCAGGACGGTACCGTCATAGGGCATCAGATTCCAGAACCCGCCTTTGGGATCGTGGAGATAGCTGGATAATATTGTCAGGCTGGTGTTGGCGTCCGGTTGCCACGTGAGCGAGGGGGCAATGTTGAGCCGCTGCTCCTTGGTGTGGTTGATCTGCGCACTGGATGAACGGGCAAGCCCGGTCACGCGATAAAGGAAATGGCCTTCCTTGTCGACAGGACCGCCAAAGTCGAAAGCCGCCTGTGCCCGGCCAAAGCTGCCGGTCTGCAACTGGATTTCGTGGAGGGGCTCGCTCGTCGGCTTCTTGCTCACGAAGTTGAGAATGCCGCCCGGTGAGGCCTGCCCATAAAGCACGGAGGAGGGGCCCTCAAGCACCTCCACGCTTTCAAGCATATAGGGCTCAATCTTCGGCACCGCCCATGTGCCGGAGAGAAGTTTGAGCCCGTCGAGATATTGATCCAGCGTAAAGCCGCGGGCGCCTATCGAGTCGAGACGATTGTCGGGGGTATCGCCAACAAGCACGCCGGGAGCATAGCGCAGCGCGGCGCGGACGCTCTCGGCCTGCTGGGCATCGAGTTCATTGCGGGTGATGACGGTGACTGTCTGGGGCGTTTCCAGCAGGGATGCTCCCGTTTTGGTCGCGCCGGCTGAGCGTGTGGCGACGAAGCCGTCCACGCCATCGTCCCGGGTTTCCGCATCCGTTGCCGTCACGGATATGGGGGATAACATCGCCGCGGCGGGATTGGCCGTTGCATCGGCTTTCGTCTGTCGGGGCTCGTCGGCCCGTGCGGCTGTCGGTGCCGCAAAAATGGTGGAAACCACCAGCATCGCCACTGCTGTGCCATTGAGCAGCAGCTCTCGTCCTGTCTGTCGCGTCATTCCCCTGATCAGCCCTTCAAATTACTAGCAACAATTTGTGAGAGTGATTATCATTATAGAAGTGTGTCCGCTCGCGAGGTGAGGACTACATTTGTCGAGTTGAGGACATGCGCAGACCAATCGAGACACTTTCCGATATAGATGATGTGGCCCAGCCAACGGTTCTGGCTGTAAGTCGGCAGCGGCTGGCCCGCCCGGTCACGATCAGGTGGCATCGTCATGCGCGCGGTCAAATCCTGATGGTCTCGACAGGTTTGCTGACGGTGCAGACACATCAAGGCAGCTGGGTCGTGCCCGGGGGGCATACTTTCTGGATTCCCCCGGAGCAGGATCATTCGCTGAGGCTCTGTGGCGATTTCTCAGGCTTTTATGTCTATATTGAGCAAAGCGCCTGTGCGGCTCTCCCCGGGAAGTTCGGCACGGCGGCCACCCCCGCACTGCTTCGGGAAGTGGTTTCGCGGATCGCCACATGGACGATGCGTCCTGACCCCGGATCGCCGGAGGCCCGGATTGAGGCTATCGTCATTGATGAGGTTGCGGCCCTTCCGCTGGAGCGGGAATATCTGCCGATGCCGACACATCCTGGCATCATGCAGATCGCGCGCAGGATTATGACTAACCCATCCGAAGCAGCGTCCCTTGACGCGCTTGCAAGTGATGTCGGCCTTTCGAGGCGCACGATCACGCGGCGTTTCGTCCAGGAAACAGGGATGACGTTTTCCATATGGAAGCAGCGTATGCGGCTCTTGCAGGCGATGGAAATGCTGGCGTCGGGCACGCCCGTCACCACCATCTCTCTTGATCTCGGCTATGACAGCCCGAGCGCGTTCACGGCCATGTTCCGCAAGCATTTCGGCGTCACGCCGTCGCGCTTCATAAAACACCAGGACAATCTGCCCGTTTATAATGGCAGGTAATCTTGCAAGTCTTCCTGTTTATATCTATATTGAACGCATGAATGATGCGCCCGATCCCTCGATGCCTCTGGAAAACGCCGTCACCGAGCTTTCTCTCGGCCTTGGCCAGCTTTTGCGCCGGCTGCGTCTTGAATCCAATCCTGGTGAATTGAGCTGGTCGCAGATCGCGGCGCTGGCCCGGCTCGACAAGATGGGTGCCGCGACGACGGCCGACCTCGCGCGGGCCGAGGCGGTGAAGCCCCAGTCTATGGGCGCCACGCTCGCCCATCTGGAGGGGGCCGGGCTTGTCCGGCGGCGTTCCCATCCGACAGACGGACGGCAGGTTTTGTTTGAGTTGACGCCGGAAGGAACCGAGGCGCGGCGGCAACGCACGATCGCCAAGCGGGAATGGCTTCTGGCTGCCATGGCAAATCTCGATCCGGCTGAGCAGCAGACGCTCATTTCCGCCATCCCCCTGGTCCGGCGTTTGGGGGAATCGGGCGTCTGACCGGGGCATTTCCCAATATCTGTCATGTCGTGCATGCCGGATTCGGTCATGCGCCGCGAGAACGTCCATCAGAGAGAAGATGTCATGGCCGTCACGATACTTGATCCAAAGAGCGCCCTCCTTGTCGTTGATCTCCAGAAAGGGATTGTTTCACTCCCGACGGCACATCCGGTCGCGGATGTGGTGGCGCACGCCCGAATGCTGGCGGATGCTTTCCGCAAACATGGTTTGCCGGTTGTGCTCATCAATGTCACTGGTGGCGCTCCGGGCAGGAACGAACAGGTCCGCCACACCGGCCAGTTCCCCGTCGGCTGGGCTGATCTCGTGCCGGAACTGAACCGGCAGCCGCAGGATCATGTCGTCACAAAAACGACGTGGGGCGCATTCAGGAATACGGATCTGGAGGCTTATCTGAAATCGGCAGGCGTTACACAGGTCGTCATTGCGGGCGTTTCAACCAGCATCGGTGTCGATACGACTGCGCGTCAGGCTTATGAAGCAGGGTTGAATGTCACTCTTGCCCTCGATGCGATGACCGATCTCAACGCCGATGCGCATGTAAACAGCGTTGCGCGGATATTTCCAAGGCTGGGTGAAACTGGCACGACGAAGGAAATCATCGCCCTGCTGGAAACAGGGCATGCGGGATAAATCGCAAGCCCGTCCCTATCTGATAAGGCCATGTCTCCGGCCAGTTTAACGGGGATAACTCTCCTGCCATCTTGCAAGAAATATTGTGCCTGGAACATTCCGTTCACTGAAAATATACAATTACCGCCTGTGGGCGGGAGGCGCGCTCATATCCAATGTGGGAACATGGATGCAGCGCACCGCCCAGGACTGGCTGGTGTTCGCCCAGCTCACCCACCATAATGCGATGGCTGTTGGCATGGTGATCGGCTTTCAGTTCAGCCCGCAGTTTCTACTGCTGCCATGGACTGGTTATGCAGCGGATCGTTTTGATCGGCGAAGGCTGCTGATTACGACGCAAGCCGTGATGGCTATGCTGTCTCTGGTGCTTGGCATACTCGATGTTACTGGTCTTGTTCAGCTGTGGCACGTCTATGTGTTCGCGTTCCTGTTTGGATGTGTGACCGCGGTTGATGCGCCTGCGCGTCAGACCTTCGTCTCGAATCTCGTCGGCGATGTCGATCTTTCGAACGCCGTCGCGCTGAATTCCATATCCTTCAATGTTGCCCGGATGGTGGGGCCGGCCGTCGCCGGTGTCCTTATCTCAGGCGTGGGCTCGGGCTGGGCGTTCCTGACCAACGCGGCATCATTTTGCGCTGTCCTTGGTTCACTCGGATTTCTACGTCGCAATGAGTTGCATCAGAACAAAAGGGCAGGCCGAAGCCCGGGGAGCTTTGTGGAGGGGTTCGGGTATGTATGGAAGAGAGCCGATCTGAAGGCCATTTTCTTCATGCTCTTTCTGATCGGCGCGTTCGGCCTGAACTTCCCGATTTTCATATCGGCCATGTCGGTCAGGGTCTTCCATGGGGATGCTGGTCAATATGGACTCCTGATGTCGATTATGGCGGTCGGAACGGTGACAGGCGCATTGCTCGCCGCCCGGCGTGAAAATCCGGGTTTCCTGCTTTTGCTGCCAGCGGCCGCGATCTTCGGCACAGGCTTTGCTCTGGCCTGCCTTATGCCTAACTATGAGCTTTTTGGCCTCGCCCTCATCATCATTGGCATATCGACCCAAACCATCACCACATCGACGAACAGTCTGGTGCAATTGTCGACCGAGCCTGTCATGCGCGGGCGCGTTCTGGCGATCCTCATCGCCATCGCCCTGGGCAGCGCTCCTGTCGGGGCGCCTTTCGTCGGCTGGATATCGGACAGGTTCGGGCCGCGCCAGGCGCTGGCCGTCGGGGCCGCATCCGGTTTTGCCGCGGCGGCGGTCGCTCTTCACTACCTCATGAAACATCGCCAATTTCGCATTAACTTCAGAACGGGACGTCCCGGCTTCAGCATCGACGGCGGACTTCACGAGCAGGTTGCGGCGATCAGAACCCGACTGGAATAAAACCTCCTCTGCCGCCCGGAATTGCGCCTATGGGGAGGCTGGGCTATGGTCCCGTTTCCTTGGGGGGGAATTCGTGGCTTTGCGCTCATATGGGGCAAGGCTTCCAGGCGAAAGATGAGGGGCGTCAGCCGTTCATACGGCTTAGCGGAGGTGAGATCATGTCTGTGCAGTCTAAGATAAAGCGGATCACTGTTCCTGAAATCCGGGCGCGCAAGGGTGCCGAGCCCGTGGTGTGCCTGACATCCTATCACGCCCATACGGCGCGCATGGTGGACCCCTATGTGGATGTCCTGCTGGTTGGCGATTCCCTCGGCATGGTTATGTACGGTATGGAATCTACCCTCGGCGTCACCCTTGATATGATGATCGCCCATGGATCGGCCGTTGTGCGCGGCACGGATCGTGCGCTGGTGGTAGTCGATATGCCGTTCGGCTCCTACGAGGAAAGCCCTGAGATTGCTTTCCGTAATGCCTGTCGCATCATCAAGGAAACAGGTTGTACTGCGGTGAAGCTCGAAGGCGGCGCGCGCATGGGCGAGACGATCTATTATCTTCAGGAGCGCGGCATTCCCGTTATGGGACACATCGGTCTCACCCCCCAGAATGTTCAGGTGATGGGTGGTTTCAAGACACAGGGGCGCACGCAAGAGGAATGGGCAAGCCTCGAGGAGGATGCCCGCATCGTGTCCGAGGCTGGCGCCTTCGCTGTGGTGCTGGAAGGCATGGCGGAGCCTCTGGCGGCGAAGATCACGGATGAAATTGTCATTCCAACCATTGGGATCGGCGCTTCCGCCCGTTGCGATGGCCAGATTCTGGTGTTGGAGGATATGCTCGGCCTCTCGCCCAACCCACCCAAATTTGTCAAGGAGTTCGCGACGCTCGGCGCGCAGATCGCGGGCGCGGCGGAAGCCTATGCCCGCGAAGTGCGGGCCCGCAGCTTTCCGGCGGCGGCGCATACCTATAGCATGAAGAAGGTTCGCTGAGGCCTTTCATTGCCAGCTATTCCACGGCGGGACCCACCTGACAGGCGTTTGCCTTCCGGTGGGTCTGACGCTATTTTGAGCTGCCTGAAATCCGGCCGTTCGTGAATCCTGTAGGGGTGGTCCGCCACCTGCGACAGACCCTGCTCTGGAGCTGAATTTTGTCTGACCTGTTGCGCGAAGTTCAAGAAGACATCCGCCGGGACCAATTGAAGAATCTTTGGGACCGTTTTGGCCTTTATGTCATTGGACTCGTGCTTGCGATTCTGGTCTGCACGGCGGGCTATCTGGGCTGGAAGGCCTGGAGTCAGGCGCAGGCCGAGAAGGTTTCCGCCCGTTACAACCAGCTCATCGCCGACATCAAATCGAAGGACGACAAGGAGGGCAGCGCCACGCTTGGCGATTTCGCCGCCAATGCGTCGGGTGGCTATGCCGTGCTCGCGCGTTTCGAGGAAGCGGCCTCACTGATAAAGGCCGGGGACAGGCAGGGCGCCATCGCTGCCTATCACGCCATTGTCGCCGCCGGCGACGCCCCCGATGTCCTCAAGGGGCTGGCCCATGTCAAGGCGGCAATGATCGAGGTCGATACCGCCAGCTATGAAGACGTGCAGAAAGAGCTTCAGGGGCAGACCGATACGAGCAAGCCTTGGAACAATGTCGCGCGCGAGCTGCTCGGGCTGTCGGCCTACAAGGCGGGCAAATACGGCGAGGCCGACTCGAACTTCCAGGCGATCATCGACGATCCGGCCGCCTCGGCCGGGTTGCGCGACCGCGCCCATGTCATGAAGGCGCTGATTGCGCCCCTTTTGCCACCGCCGCCTGCTGAGGCTTCGGTTGTTCCCGCCCCAGATGCTTCCAAGCAGCCCAGCAAATCGGAGTAACCCATGGTGATGCGTGGTGCCTTTCATGGCCGCACTTCCCGATCCGCGAGCATGTCCGACAGGCTGGTGAAGCTCACCGGCCTGTGCGCTCTCGGCCTTATGCTGACCGGTTGCAGCACCGTCGGTGGCTGGTTTTCCAGTGCGCCCGCTGCCAAATTGCCGGGCAAGCGGATTTCAGTGATGGCGCTTGACCAGAGCTTGCAGGCCGACCCTGATTTGCAGAGCGACACGATCTATCTGCCTGATCCGGTGTCCAATGCAGACTGGCCGCAACCCGGCGGCAGCCCGTCCAACGCCATGTACAATCTGGCCTCGTCGAACGGTTTCGAAAAGGCCTGGTCGAGGGATGCGGGTTCGGGATCGAGTGGTCCCGCGCAATTGACGGCATCGCCTGTTGTCGCGGCGGGCCGGATCTATGTGCTTGACGCTGAATCGACTTTGCGGGCCTTCAATGCCTCCACGGGCGAGCGTATCTGGTCTCAGGATCTGGTGCCGGAAGATGATGATGCGGCAGCCGGACGAGGCGGCGGCGTCGCCTTCGATAATGGCCGCCTCTTCATCGCCACGGGCTTTGGCGTCGTCTATGCAGTCAATCCGGCGGATGGCTCGATCATCTGGAAGCAGAATGTGGGAGACCCATTCCGCTCTTCGCCTACGGCTGCCGGCGGCCGCGTTTTTGCTGTGACAGCCGATAACCAGGCCATCGCGCTGTCGCAGGACAAGGGCGACATTATCTGGCGTAAGCAGGGCATCTCCGAGACAGCGGGCATTCTGGCGGCTACCAGTCCCGCCGTTGAGGACGCCACGGTGGTTATACCTTACTCCTCGGGCGAGATTTATGCCCTGCGTGTCGAGAACGGCAATGCCAACTGGAACGATTCACTCACCCGCACCGGCAACATGAGTTCTCTCTCTGAACTCAACGACATTGCGGGCCGCCCCGTCATTGATCAGGGCAAGGTCTATGCGGTCAGCCACTCGGGCCGGATGGCCGCCATCGATCTGCGCACTGGCGAGCGCATCTGGACGCGGGAGATCGGGGGCGTGCAGACGCCCTGGATCGCAGGGGACTATATTTTCCTTGTGACGCTCGATTCCGAACTGCTGGCTCTTCAGCGTTCGGACGGGCGTGTGCGCTGGATCGTCCAGCTCCAGAAGTTCGAGGATCCCGAGGATAATACGTCGCGCCGCATCCAGTGGAGCGGCCCCGTGCTTGCAGGTGGCCAGCTCGTCCTTGTTTCCTCAAATGAGCAGATGATAGCCGTTTCGCCGCAAGATGGTAAAACCACCAAAACTGTGGACCTTCCGGAAGGTTCTCTCATTCCGCCAATCGTGGCGAATGGATCCATCTATGTGCTGACCAAGAATGCGGAACTGCTCTCCTACAAATAGGAAGGCGGTTTCCTCCTGGTCCGCTGATGAAAGAAGGGTGGCCCCTCGTGACGTTCAAAGTCGCCATTGTGGGACGGCCCAATGTTGGCAAGTCCACACTGTTCAACCGGCTGGTAGGTCGCAAGCTGGCGCTTGTCGATGACCGCCCGGGTGTAACCCGTGACCGTCGGGAAGGCGACGCCCGGCTCTTTGATCTTCATTTCAAGATTATTGATACAGCCGGGCTTGAGGAGGCGACGGACGACAGTCTGGAAGCCCGTATGCGCCGCCAGACGGACCTTGCCATCGCGGATGCCGATGTCTGCCTGATGCTGATCGACGCGCGCGCGGGCGTGACCCCGCTTGACCTTTCCTTTGCCCAGATCCTGCGCCGCCAGACGACGCCGGTCATCCTCGTGGCGAACAAGTGCGAGGGCGGCAAGGGCACTACAGGCATGAACGAATCCTATGAGCTGGGTCTTGGCGAACCATTGGCCATTTCAGCAGAGCATGGACAGGGACTGGGTGATCTTTATGATGCCCTTGAGCCCTTCGCGGACAGTATCGCAGATGAGGAAACCGGGCTTGAGGTCGAGAGCCTGCTCGATGCCGAGGAGGTTGAGGGTTTTGACGCTGACATGCCCTATGAACCCGATCTGGAGGTGCCTCTTCGCATCGCCATCGTCGGCCGTCCCAATGTTGGCAAATCGACCCTGATAAACCAGCTTCTGGGTGAAGACCGGATGTTGACTGGCCCCGAGGCGGGGATCACCAGGGACGCCATCGGCATCGAATGGACATGGCGCGACCGTCGGGTCAAGATTTTCGACACGGCGGGCATCCGCAAACGCGCCCGTGTCACGGAAAAGCTTGAAAAATTGTCGGTGGCCGACGCCCTGCGCGCCGTGCGCTTCGCCGAGGTCGTTGTGCTGGTGCTCGACGCAACCCAGCCGTTCGAGCGGCAGGGTCTCCATATCGCCGATCTGGTGGAGCAGGAGGGCCGAGCCTTCCTCGTGGCGGTCAATAAATGGGATCTGATCGAGGATCGCACCGCCAAGCTCAAGGAACTGAAGGAAGTGCTGGAGCGGATGCTGCCCCAGATCAGAGGCGTGCCGATCATCACTTTTTCGGCGCTGACCGCCCGGGGAACCGAAAAGCTGATGCCGACCGTCGAAAAGGTCCATGAACTGTGGAATTCGCGTATTTCGACCTCAAGGCTCAATCGCTGGCTTGAGGAGGCGGTTTCCCGCCACACCCCGCCCGCAGCCCGGGGACGGCCCATATCGCTCAAATATGTGGCGCAGGTGAAGTCGCGCCCACCGACGTTCGCCATTTTCTCCAGCCGCGCGCCGGAGGTGCCCACCGATTACAAGCGCTATCTGGTCAATGGCATCCGCGAGGCGTTCGACCTGCCGGGGGTGCCGATCCGCATTTACATGCGCAAGACCAAGAATCCTTTCGCCAACAAGAAAAGCTGATCGATTCGGGGATGCGGCGGCTTGTCCATCCCCGAATTCGTTTTCATTCTGGAACGAACAGGCCACGCAATCTGTCCAAATCAGGGCAATTTAGCGATTTTTATGGCTAGGGATTAATTCTGAAATTTCAAGTGGTTAACAATATTAAAATACCTCCATATGCTTAATAACGAGGCGGGAATTGGTGACGTTTTGGGCGTCCCGTTTCGGCATCGGCAGCGAAGGAGGAATTGTTATGTCTGAATTCACCAGGGGTCAGCGGCGTTCGCCCGCGAAGATCATCGGGCGCTGCGCGATTGTTTCCATGCTCATGATCGCCCCTCTCGGGCTTGCATCCTGCGGCACGGTGGTTGGTGCCGGCGCAGGCGGTCTTGTAGGCAACCAGTTCGGCAAGGGTAACTGTAAAACCGCGGCAACCATTGGTGGCGCGGTCGTCGGCGGCGTTCTCGGCCATGCGGTGACCGGCGACTAATCCCCGGCATTACGGAACTAGTTGGCCGCGCGGGTGTTTCACCCAGTAGTAATTCAACGATCACAGGAGATCTGAATGCGTAAACTTCTGATTGCGGCCATGGCCGTTGCACCGCTGCTGTTTGTGGCGGCGTGCGACGACAAGGGCCCGGCAGAGAAGACGGGCGAGAAGATCGACAATGCCGCCCAGTCTGTAAAGGACGCGATCGATCCGCCGGGACCGGCGGAAAAGGCGGGCCGGGCTGTCGACGATACGCTCGGCGACAAGAAGTAACCTGCTCATCCAGCCAGCTTGGCTTCGCCGGATGTGCCGGGGGGAGGGCAAGCTGGTTACTCAACTAACAGATAATCGGAAGAGGGAAATGAAATGCGTAAAATTTTGATCGTCATCGCCGCTGTGGCCCCACTGTTCGCACTGGGCGCTTGTGATGACAAGAAAAACGACACGACGACCCCGCCGCCTGCGGACACCACCACGCCGCCAGCGGATGCGCCCAGCATGGCGCCGGCCACGCCCACGACGCCTCCGGCGACACCGGCAACGCCGGGCACGCCCAGCGATAGCGGCAACACCACGAACCAGTAATCGCCGCCAGCGGTTGCTTTTGATGAAGGAGGGGCGCGGTCAGGGATCGCGCCCTTTCGTTTACAGGTTGAACTGAACCGTTTCGCCGTGGCGCGCGCAACCGGGTGAACTCAGCTCGATAAAAAGCGGGGCAAGCACCGAAGGGTCGGGCAGGATCGCCGGGTCTTCCCCCGGCATGGCCTTGCGCCGCATCAGCGTGTGCATCGGGCCGGGACTCAGCAGATTGGCTTTGACATTCGTTTCGTGGAGTTCGTTGGCCCAGGTTTTGACCATGGCGTCGAGCGCGGCCTTGGTCACCGAATAGCCGCCCCAGTAAGCTCGGCATTTCTGCGCGGCGCCTGAGGTCAGAAAGATGGCGCGTCCCGCGTCGGAGCGCTTGAGCAGCGGTTCCAGCGAGCGGATCAGGCGATAGTTGGCGGTCACATTGATCGCCATCAGCTTGTCCCACTCCTTGGTGTCGAGGTGGGAAAGAGGGGTCAGCACCCCCAGAATGGCGGCATTGCCGATCAATATGTCGAGCTTGCCCCAGCGCTCGTGAATCGAGAGCCCAAGCCGGTCTATGGCAGCTCCATCCGTCAGGTCGAACGGCACCAGCGTTGCGCTGCCGCCCAGCGCCTTGATCTCGTCATCCAGATCCTCAAGCCCGCCCACGGTGCGGGCGATGACAATGAGATGGGCTCCTTCGGCGGCCAGCGCCAGAGCGGCGGCTCGGCCGATGCCGCGCGAAGCCCCGGTTATCACCGCCAGGCGGCCTTCCAGTCGTCCGGTCATGAAACTCTCCGGGTTCTTGATGAAACAAAGGCCCGCTTGCGCGGGCCTTTCAATGCAGGGATAGGCATAATCGGATCAGGCGATTTCCGCCAGCAGGGAAAGCTGATGGCGCTGGGTGCCGTTCTTGTCGGTCAGCGGGGTCGGATAGTCACCGGTGAAGCAATGGTCCGTAAACTGGGGATAAACCGGGTCGCGTCCCTCATAGCCGAGCGCGCGGTAAAGACCATCGACAGTAATGAACGCCAGGCTGTCCACGCCGATGTAGGCGCGCATGCCCTCCAGATCATAGTTCGCCGCCAGAAGCTGCTCCTGCTCGGGCGTGTCGATACCATAGAAATCCGGGTGCGTGATCGGCGGGCTGGCGATCCGCATGTGGACCTCCCTGGCGCCGGCTTCATACATCATCTTCACGATCTTGACCGAGGTGGTGCCGCGCACGATGGAATCATCCACCAGAATGATGCGCTTGCCTTCCACTACAGCCCGGTTTGCATTGTGCTTGAGCTTTACGCCGAGCGCCCTGATCTGCTGGGTCGGCTCGATGAAGGTCCGCCCGACATAATGGTTGCGGATGATGCCAAGCTCGAAGGGGATGCCCGAGGCCCGGGCATAGCCGATGGCGGCGGGCACGCCCGAGTCGGGTACAGGCACCACCACATCGGCCTCGACGTTGCTTTCCGCGGCAAGCTGGGCGCCCAGCGCCTTTCTGACGTTATAGACGCTGTGGCCGCCAAACTGGCTGTCGGGCCTGGCGAAATAGATATATTCGAATACGCACGGGCGGGGGCGTTGCGGCGGGAAGGGGTGGAGCGATTCGATGCCGTCCTTGGTCGCCACAATCATTTCGCCGGGTTCCACGTCGCGGACATAGTCCGCGCCGATGATGTCCAGTGCGACGGTCTCGGACGCGAGGATGGGCGCGCCTGCGAGCGTGCCAAGCACCAGCGGGCGGATGCCGAGGGGATCGCGCACACCGATGAGTTTCTTGTTCGTCAGCACCACGAGGGAATAGGCGCCCTCGATCTGCCTCAGCGCGTCGATGAAGCGCTCGACGGTGTTCAGTTTCTGGCTGCGGGCGGTAAGCTGGAGGATGGTTTCCGTGTCCGAGGTGGACTGGAAGATGGCTCCCTGCCGGACAAGATCGCTGCGCAGGGCGCGGGCGTTGGTCAGGTTGCCATTATGGGCGATGGCGAAGCCGCCACCCCAGAGATCGGCGAAGAGAGGCTGGACGTTGCGCAGAAGCGTGCCGCCTGAAGTGGAGTAGCGCACATGGCCGATGGCGCTGTCCCCGACCAGCCGGTTGATGGTCGCGGCGGAGGAGAAATGATCGCCGACGAGGCCGAGGCGTCGTTCAGAATGGAAATGTTAGCCGTCGAAACTGACGATGCCGGCTGCTTCCTGACCGCGATGCTGGAGCGCATGGAGGCCGAGCGCGGTCAGCGCCGAGGCGTCGGGATGGTTGATGATGCCGAAGACGCCGCACTCTTCCCGCAGCTTGTCGGCATAGATTTCCTCGTCGGTGATATATCGCGCCATACAGTCAGTATGGGGCTCACCC
>JAATFR010000420.1 GCA_015655095.1 Hyphomicrobiales bacterium
CAACCCGACCTACCAGCTTGTGACGCCGAAGCGCAAATATGTGCTGCGCCGCAAGCCGCCGGGCAAGCTGCTGCCCTCCGCCCACGCGGTGGACCGTGAATATGCGGTGATCGCGGGGCTGAACAAGGCGCATTTCCCGGTGCCGCGCGCCTATGTGCTGTGCGAGGACGAAAGCATTCTCGGCACCATGTTCTACATCATGGAAATGGTCGAGGGCCGGGTGCTTTGGGATCCGTTGCTGCCGGGCATGGAGCCCTCCGAACGGCGCGCAATTTATGAATCGCTCGCCAACACCATGGCCGAGCTGCATTCGGTTGATTACAAGGCCGTGGGCTTAAGCGACTTCGGCAAGCCAGGCAATTATTTCGCGCGCCAGATTTCGCGCTGGTCGAAGCAATATGTCGCCTCGATCACCGAGGAAATCCCCGAAATGGACCGGCTGATGGCGTGGCTGCCGGAGAATGTGCCCGATGACGACACAACCTCCATCGTCCATGGCGACTACCGGCTCGACAATACCATCCTGCACCCGAGCGAACCCAAAGTGATCGCGGTGCTCGACTGGGAGCTTTCAACGCTCGGCCATCCGCTGGCCGATTTCACCTATTCGACCATGCAATGGGTGATGCCCGACACCAAGGGAGACGGCGGCGGCACGGCAACAGTCGCAAACGCGGATCTGGCCGCGCTCGGCATCCCGACGCTTGAGGAATATATCCAGCTCTATTGCAAGCGGACCGGCCGACCGGGCATCGACAATCTCGATTTCTATTATGCCTATAACTTCTTCCGGCTGGCGGGCATCCTGCAAGGCATTGCGGGGCGCGTGCGTGACGGGACGGCAACCAGCGAGCACGCAAAGGAAAGCTCCAAAAATGTGCGCCCGCTGGCGCAGGCCGCCTGGGCTTTCGCTATCAAGGCAGGCGCGAAGTAAGACAACATTACGCAAGGTGAGCCTGCGTCGGCGCGAACATGCTGCGGCGCGGGCGGGCGGCGGCATGTTTGCCCGGAAAGGCCACCCCTGCTAATGGTTTTTCCATCGGAAATTCAGGGAGGACATCATGGCAGAAGCCGCGAACAGGCAAGCCGGCATCGAAACCACTGCGATCCGCGAGGCGCATCGTTTCGATGTGAAGCATCTTGAGGAATATTGCCGCGCCCATGTCGATGGATTTGGCGGCGAGCTGAATGTAACCCAGTTCGAGGGCGGACAATCCAATCCGACATTCCTGCTGGAGACCTCAGGCCCCAAGGGCGGCAAACGCTATGTCATGCGCAAGAAGCCACCCGGCAAGCTGCTGCAATCGGCCCATCAGGTCGACCGCGAATACAAGGCGATGAAGGCGCTGGCCCAGACCGACGTACCGGTGCCGCACATGTATGCGCTCTGCGAGGACGACGCGGTGATCGGCACCGCCTTCTACATCATGGAATGCCTCGAAGGCCGCATCCTGCGCGACCCGACCCTGCCCGGCTTTGCGCCGCAGGAGCGCGCGGCCATCTATGATGAAATGAACGCCGTGCTCGCGAAGCTGCATAATGTCGACTACAAGGCTATCGGTCTTGAGGATTTCGGCCGCCCCGGCAATTATTTCGAGCGCCAGAGCGCACGCTGGATCAAGCAGTACCGGGATGCCCAGACCGATGAGGTGAAGGCGATGGAGGCGCTGATCGACTGGCTCCCGCAGCACATCCCGACCGACTCATCGACCTCGATCGCCCATGGCGACTACCGGCTTGAAAACACCATGTTCCACCCGAGCGAGCCGCGCATGATCGCCGTGCTCGACTGGGAGCTTGCCACCATCGGCCATCCGCTGGCGGATCTTGCCTATAATTGCATGCTCTATCACACGGGCACCGGCATAACGCTGCGCGACATCGACTTCAAGGCAACAGGCATCCCGACCGAGCATGATTATGTGGCCGCCTATTGCCGCCGCACGGGCCGGGACTCGATCGAGAACTGGAACTTCTATCTGGGCTTTGCCATCTTCCGCCTCGCCTCGATTGCCCAGGGCGTCTACAAGCGCGGGCTCGACGGCAATGCAAGTTCGGAAAAGGCGAAGACCTATGGCGATGCCTGCCGTCAACTGGCGGAATCCGCCTGGAGCATCGTGCAGCGGGACTGACCTATCGGGAATCGATTGTCCAACCACATCCTTCCGGCCGGAGAAACTTCGTTTCCGCGCCGGGAGGCTGTTCTTCAGTGACCCTGCAATTTTGTCAGCGCCTCTTTCATTTCAGCGATCACCCGGGCGATATATCTATCCTTGAGGGCATGGGCATAATAGCGCGCCACGCGGGATTCCTTCGGCACCAGCGCCAGCTCCCCGAACAGGGGGCCCAGTTCCATCACGAAGAAAAGCTGCGGCATGATCATGCAATCGGCAAGGCTGAGCGTGTCACCGATGGCATAAGGCGTGTCATCGTCGAGATAATGGCCGAGCCAGACGAGCGCCCTGCTCACTTCCTGAAGATTTTTCGCCACCAGATGCGAATCGCGTCCAACCGGATTGATCTGGCCGAACAGAACCTGCAAGGACGGCATCAGATAGAGATCGCCAATGCGGGCGATAATGCGCGCCTGCGCGCGGATGCGGGGATTATCGGGCATCAGCCGGGGTTGGGTGCCGATCTCGTCCAGATATTCGCAGATGACTTCACTCTCCGGGACAGAGTAGCCGTCATGCACCAGCAGCGGGATCTTGCGCATGGGGGCGAATTCAGCAAAGGCCTCCTCGCTGATCGCGCCGGGTATATTGCGCATCTCCACACTCAGCGACTTGGCGTAGATCGCGATACGGCAGCGGGCTGCGAAAGGGGAAAGCTGCGCATTGTACAAAATCATCGTCATGGCCGGCATCCGTCACGAGCGGTTGATATGAAAACGGCCGGACCTTCTTCAAGATCCGGCCGCCTTTCAACTTTGTCTCAAGCGCCGCTTATTCAGCAGCAGCGCGAAGTTTCGGCAGATGCTTCTTGAACTCAAGCCGGGCAATGGTGCGGTTGTGCACCTCGTCAGGACCGTCGGCCAGACGCAGCGTGCGGATGCCCGCATACATCTTGGCGAGACCGAAGTCCGTCGTCACGCCCGCGCCACCGAACGCCTGAATGGCGTTGTCGATGATCTTGAGCGCAAGACGGGGCGCGGCGACCTTGATCATGGCGATCTCGGTGCGGGCGATCTTGTTGCCGACCGTATCCATCATGTAGGCGGCCTTGAGCGTGAGCAGGCGCGCCATCTCGATGTCGATGCGGGCTTCCGCTACACGCTGTTCCCACACGGAATGATCGGCGATCTTCTTGCCGAACGCTTCGCGGGTGAGCAGTCGCTGGCACATCAGTTCCAGCGCGCGCTCGGCAACGCCGATGGTGCGCATGCAGTGATGAATTCT
Source organism: Hyphomicrobiales bacterium (assembly GCA_015655095.1). Lineage (GTDB taxonomy): Bacteria > Pseudomonadota > Alphaproteobacteria > Parvibaculales > Parvibaculaceae > JAATFR01. The sequence continues at coordinate 3,399 of JAATFR010000420.1, forward strand.
CCCGGGCCCAAGACGACCCTGAGAGATTTCAAACCCGCGACCTTCGCCAAGCAGCAGGTTTTCAGCCGGCACCCGAACATTCTCGAGAATGATTTCCGCATGACCATGCGGCGCATCATCGAACCCGAATACGGGAAGCATACGGACAATCTTGATTCCCGGCGCATCCATGGGCACGAGAATCTGGGACTGCTGACGGTAGGTGTCGGCTTCCGGATCTGTCTTGCCCATCAGAATGGCGATCTTGCAGCGCGGATCGCCCGCTCCCGAGGACCACCACTTGCGGCCGTTGATCACATAATGATCGCCGTCGCGAACAATGCGCGTCGAGATGTTGGTGGCGTCAGACGAAGCAACGTCAGGCTCCGTCATCAGGAAGGCTGAACGCATTTTGCCTTCAAGCAGCGGCTCCAGATATTCCTTCTTCTGGCGCTCGTTGCCGTAGCGTTCGATCACTTCCATGTTGCCCGTGTCAGGCGCCGAACAGTTGAACACTTCAGATGCCCAGCCGACCCGGCCCATGATCTCGCAGAGCGAGGAATATTGCAGGTTGGTCAACCCGCCGCCACGCTCCGATTCCGGCAGGAAGAAGTTCCACAGACCTTCTTCGCGCGCCTTGATTTTCAGATCCTCGAGGATCTGGGGAACCTGCCATGGATTGCCCGCCTTGCGGAATGCATCCATCTGCTCGGCATAGGTCTTCTCATTCGGGTAGATATATTTATCCATGAACCGGTTGAGCTGGGCCTGGAGTTCCTTCGTTTTGTCGTCGAAGTCGAAATTCATCGTTCTCCCTCGTTTCTTTATGACGGGGACCTTGTTTCGGCCCCGTCCATGATAGCAATGGGGCGACCATACCGCGTGTGCGCGGGGGAATCATCAAAAAGACGCAAGCGCGCTTCAACTTCGCAGCGCAGCAAAAAAATCTGTGAGAAGTTGCGCTGCGGCACGCTCACCGATGCCCGGATAGATTTCCGGACGGTGGTGGCAGGTCGGCTGCGCGAACACCCGCGCGCCCTGTTCGACGCCTCCGCCTTTGGGATCGGACGCGCCATAATAGAGCCGCCTTATCCGCGCGAAGGAGATGGCTCCGGCGCACATCGGACAGGGCTCCAGCGTGACATAGAGATCGCAGGCGATGAGGCGCTCGCTGCCCAGCACCGCGGAGGCCTGCCGGATCGCCAGCATTTCGGCATGCGCCGTCGGATCTTTCAGCTCCAGCGTCCGGTTGCCCGCCCGCGCGATGATCTCGCCATCCGGCCCCAGAACGACAGCGCCGACCGGCACCTCGCCGCGTGCGCCCGCCGCCACGGCCTCCGCCAGCGCCATCTCCATGGGGGTCCGGGCGGAAATCGGCGGGGCCCCGGTGGGTCCCGATATGGGGTCTGGTCTGGACATGGGGCAAAAGTGCCTTGCGCCTTCTTTACGTGCAAGCTGCGACTTTCCCGGATTCCTGCTAAAGAAGCGCCATGACCAGCCGTTCCAGCCGCCCAAAACCGCCCTCCGGGGCTCCCGCCGCCATCCCTCCCGCCAGCGATGAGGCATCTGCCCATGGCGAGCGCATCGCCAAGGTGATCGCCCGCGCAGGCATCTGCTCGCGCCGGGAGGCCGAAAAGCTGGTCGAGGACGGTCATGTGACGGTGAACGGCAAGCGGCTCGACAGCCCTGCCTTCAATGTAACCGGACGCGAAAAGATCACAGTCAACGGCTTCCCCCTGCCCGAGGCGGAGCCGGTGCGCCTGTGGCGCTACCACAAGCCCGCCGGTCTCGTGACCACGGCAAAGGACCCGCAGGAGCGCCCGACCGTGTTCGAGAACCTGCCTGAGGGGATGCCGCGCGTCGTCTCGGTCGGCCGGCTCGATCTCAATACGGAGGGGCTTCTGCTGCTCACCAATGACGGGGAGCTTGCCCGCCTGCTGGAACTGCCCTCGACCGGCTGGTCGCGCCGCTACCGCGCGCGGGCCTATGGCGCGGTGACGCAGGAGGAACTGAACAGGCTCAAGGACGGCATCGAGGTGGAAGGCGTGCGCTACGGCTCCATCGAGGCGGTGCTGGACAAGGTGCAGGGCTCCAACGTCTGGATCACCCTGTCGCTGAAGGAAGGCAAGAACCGGGAGGTGAAGCAGGTTCTCTCGGCGCTCGGGCTACGCGTCAACCGGCTGATCCGGCTTTCCTACGGACCGTTCCAGATGGGCGATCTGGAGCCGGGTGAGGTTTCGGTGGTTCCGGCCCGCGTTCTGGTCGACCAGCTTGGCAACCATGCCGCCCAGTTCCGCGACCGCCTGCCGACGGAGCGTTCCGGCGCGGCGGTAAAGGAACGCGCCCCGGCATCCCTCGCTAAAGCCGAAATGCCGGCAAAGCAGACAGCATGGCCGCAGGCCCGGTCCACAGACAGCCGCAAGAGCGGACGCGCCGATGGTCCGCGCACGCTCCATGCTCCAGCCCCGAAACATGCTCCAACCTCAAAGCATGTCCCAAGCCCGAAGCGCGGCGACTTCCATGATGGTCCGGGAAAGCCCGAGGGCTATCGCAAGGAGGGCTATC
>JAATFR010000351.1 GCA_015655095.1 Hyphomicrobiales bacterium
ATGCGCGCGGCATCGCCGCCCTGCTCTATCTTGAACCAGGGCGCGCCCATCGCGATCCCCAGATCCTTGGCCTCCTGGCTCCTCGATATGACGCAGCCATCATTATTGCTGAGCACGACCACCGGCATGCCCTGCAAGGCCGGATCGAAGGCGCGCTCGCACGAACAGTAGAAATTATTGGCATCCACCAGAGCAAAGGCAGGCATGCGTCATACCCCGGTGCGGACCAGCGCCGCCGCCATGGCCCAGATTGCCGCCCCCTCCCCGAGGGGACTCGGGGGACGCCCGCCATCGGCTGAAAGGAGATGCCACTTGCCCCCCATATGGGTCAGGGTGGCGAGCACGCATTCGCCATCGACAAAGGCGATCGCGATGCCGCCCGCACGGGGAGGGGCGGCCGTATCGGCGACAAGAACATCGCCTTCGAAAATGCCCCGGCTGGCCAGCGCCTGACCGGAAACCCGCACAAGGTAAATGCCGGGCTTGCCCAGATCGAGAACATCCGAAAGATCGATGCTCGGCTCGATATAATCCGAGGCGGGCGACTGAAACCCCGTGGTTTCGCCGCCGGTATAGGCGAATGGCAATTCCCCTTCGTTCATCATGGGCTCCTGCTTCCAATGAGAACATTAAGAGAACATTTGGGGGAAAAGCGAGTCATTTCTGCCGACGGCCAACCCCGGAGGAACAGTCCGGTGGACCAGGACCGGGAGCAGCCGCCGATATGGATGGAGGTGGAAGCAGAAGCGGAGATCATGCCGTGATCTCAACGCCAAACGCCCGAAACTGGTATCCCCACGGGGAATCGAACCCCGGTCTTCACCGTGAGAGGGTGATGTCCTGACCGCTAGACGATGGGGACGCATAGGCGTTATGGCGGGGTATATAGGGCTTGCAAAGATCGATCAAGGGGTGCCGGGGCACAAAGAAACGGGGGCAAATCCGGCCCCGCCGGGAATCATCGCGGCCTCCGGCATGAGGCCATCAGCCCCCCTCAAACCGCAGCGCAACCCGGGCTGCGTCATTCGGGCGCAGATAGTGCGAACCGGAATCATTCCAGAATTGCAACATATTGAAAACAAATTGATTTCAAATTTTACCCAAGCGCAAAACAAGTATGCTTGGCACATCAAATTTTGCATCGCACCATTTACGGCGTTGACAGTTTGTCAGATTAGGAGCAAAAAAATCCTCGAAAGATTTTGGTCGACCTCCTCCCCGACCTATGACTTTCAAGATCGGCCGCTTGTACCAACCTCCCCTCCTCCCCCCGGTACAGGCGGCCTAATCACTCTCCCCCTCAGCTTGATGTCCGCTCAATTGTTCCCGGCGAAGTCTGTCGGGGCGCGCAGGCGTATCCGCCCGGTTTCGTGTCCGGTCCGGGCATCGACCAGCACTATTTCCTCAAACTGCGGATTGCCGATGTGGAGCGCGAGCCGGTCGCCGTCGAGCTTCATGTCCATCAGTCGGTCGCCATGACCTATCGGGAGTTCGGCGATGCCGAAGCCGCCCGCGGCCAGAAGCGCCTGATCAGGCCCGGCGCGGCGCGCCTGGGCGCGGAAAATGATGGTGGAGACGACGACGCCGAGGCCAACCAGCAGGATCACCGCCATAAAGATGACGGACCCCACGAGCACAGTGTAGCGTGAGCGCCGGGCCGTCGCGCTTTCCGGCGTCGAGGTTTCAATGACCGAGCTTTCAGGCACTCTTTTATCTTCAGGCATCATGTCCCCGATCAGCAGCCCCGCCGGCATGGCGGAAAGCCACACAGCAGAAAGCCATCTGGCGCGGGTGCCCGCCGAAGCGGCAGGCATCCGCCTTGACAGATACCTCACCGATGCGCTCGCGGGCAAGGTGGAGGCCCTGTCGCGCGCGCGCCTCAAGGCGCTGATGGATGAGGGACAGGTGTTCCGCCAGCTTGCCTCCGGCGAGGAGGCCGTGGCCGACGCCTCCTACAAGGTGAAGGAAGGCGAGGCCTACCGGGTGCATGTGCCGCCGCCGGTGGCGGCCCGTCCGCAGGGCCAAAGCATTCCCCTCGATGTACGCTATGAGGATGATGAGCTGATCGTGGTGATGAAGCCCGCAGGCCTCGTGGTGCATCCCGCCCCCGGCAACCCGGAC
>JAATFR010000377.1 GCA_015655095.1 Hyphomicrobiales bacterium
AAAAGGCCCTGATTGTCCTCTTCACGCCGACCGGTTCCCCTCCCCGGACGGACACAACCGGGTTGATCTCCGCGCCGGGAGAGCCCGCTACGAAGAAGGGCGCATCTGGAGCGGATTCCTGATGCCGGACATGGACCACCAGATCTCCGGCCTTCCGCGCCGCATCGAGCAGGCGCGCCGCATTCGCGGTAGCCTCATCGATGCCTACAAGCGGAAACCGGCCCCCGGCAAAATAATCATTCTGTAGATCGACGAGGATCAGCGCTTGCTTTGTCATGTCCGGCTCCCACGTTGAAGTCTTCAGAAAACGGCGGAAAGCGCTACGTGTTCATGCTGTCGAAGAATTCGCCATTGCTCTTGGTCTGCTTGAGCTTGTCGAGCAGGAACTCGACGGCGTCGATCGTACCCATCGGGTTGAGGATGCGGCGCAGCACATACATTTTCTGAAGCGTGGCTTTATCAACCAGCAGCTCTTCCTTGCTGGTGCCGGACTTCAGAATATCCATGGCAGGGAAGACGCGCTTGTCTGCGATCTTGCGGTCGAGCACGATTTCCGAGTTGCCCGTGCCCTTGAACTCTTCAAAGATCACTTCGTCCATGCGCGAGCCCGTGTCGATCAGCGCGGTTGCTATGATGGTGAGCGAGCCGCCCTCCTCGATGTTGCGCGCCGCGCCGAAGAAGCGCTTGGGGCGCTGGAGCGCGTTGGCGTCCACACCACCGGTCAGCACCTTGCCAGAGGAAGGGACGACCGTGTTGTAAGCGCGGCCGAGGCGCGTGATCGAGTCGAGCAGGATGACCACGTCACGGCCACTCTCGACCAGACGCTTGGCCTTCTCGATCACCATTTCGGCAACCTGCACATGGCGCACGGCGGGCTCGTCGAAAGTCGATGAAACGACCTCGCCCTTTACCGAGCGCTGCATATCCGTCACCTCTTCCGGGCGCTCGTCGATAAGCAGCACGATCAGATAACATTCAGGATGATTGGCGGTAATCGCGTGGGCAATGTTCTGAAGCAGAACCGTTTTGCCGGTGCGGGGCGGCGCGACGATCAGGCCGCGCTGGCCCTTGCCGAGCGGCGCCACAATGTCGATCAGCCGCGCGGAGCGATCCTTCAGCGTCGGATCGTCGATTTCCATCTCCAGCTTGGAATTGGGATAGAGCGGCGTCAGATTGTCGAAATGGACCTTGTGGCGGACGCTGTCGGGGCTGTCGAAATTGATGGTGCTGACCTTGAGCAGCGCGAAATAGCGCTCGCCATCCTTGGGACTGCGGATCTCGCCTTCAACCGTGTCGCCGGTGCGCAATGAAAAGCGCCGGATCTGGGAAGGCGAGACGTAAATGTCGTCAGGTCCCGGGAGATAGTTCGCCTTGGGCGAGCGCAGGAACCCGAACCCGTCGGGCAGAACTTCGACGACGCCTTCGCCTACGATTTCCGTGCCCTGCTCTGCCAGTTCCTTGAGGATGGCGAACATCATGTCCTGCATCCGCATGGTGCTGGCGTTTTCAACATTGAGTTCTTCGGCGAGAGCCAAAAGCTCGACTGGGGATTTGCGCTTCAAATCCTGCAGTTTGATCTGCTGCATAATTATGTCTCGTGAGACCTGGCTGTGAGGTGCCTGTCAAGGCGGGGGGAGGAGTTGTTCCCGGTCTGGCCTGAATTACCCAGAACCCGGCAACGGAGGAAGGAAAAGCTGTTCATCTTTCCGGTTAAACCTGCAGTCTGGCACCACTATTCGGCTGCAGGGGGAAAGAAACGCACGGAAGGCACCCGGATTAACCGGCGCGTTCAGGATGTATAATAGAGGATTATACCAAATTCAACCGGAATCAGAAAGGCCGGACAATAACCAGAATAACAATGAATACGACCAGAAGGGGCGAAGCTTCATTGATGATCCGAAAAAACCGCGCCGATTTCCGGTTCTGATCGCGCTCGAAATCCTTACGATATTTCGAGAACATGCCATGGAGAGCGAACATCAGAACGACAAGGGTAAGCTTGGCGTGGAGCCAGCCCTGGGCCATCAGCGCCGGGTTCGCGACAATCAGCAGAATGCCAAGGATCAGCGCCGCGATCATGGACGGGTTGATGATGCCCCGCAACAGGCGGCGCTCCATCACCTTGAAGGTCTCGGAGAGTTCGCCGCCTGCCGCAGCATCCGCATGATAAACGAAAAGACGCGGTAAATAGGCCATCCCCGCCATCCAGAAAATAACAGCGATCACATGGAAAGCCTTGATCCAGGGATAGGCGTCGACAAGAAAGTTCATGGATTATCCCGCCGCCAGATTGAGGTGTTTGCCTGTGGTGCAAGGCGATCCGGCGCTGGCCTGCGAACACACGATGCCCGTGCCATGGATAGCCTCCATGGAAAGTTTTGCAAGGGCGCCGATGAATTCCGGCGCAACGCCCGGCGCGGGCACGCGGATATAGCGCGGCACGCCGGATTCCCTCGCCAGATGTGCATATTCAAGATCAAGCTCAACCAGCGTTTCAGAATGTTCAGAAACAAAGGCGATCGGCACCACGATCAGGCTTTTGCCCTCGCGACCAGCCTGCCTGATTTCCTCATCCGTTGAGGGGCCGATCCATTCCATCGGGCCGACCCGGCTCTGGAAACAGCCTCGCCATGAACCGGGCTCAAGCTTTACTGCCTCGGCCACGGCTGCGCAGGTCTGTTCAACCTGCCGCTGATAAGGATCGCCCGCGCTGACGATTTTCTTGGGCAGGCCATGAGCTGAAAACAGAATCCTGTAATTCTCACCTGGCCCAAACTGGCTCATTGCCTCACCTAAAAGCCGTGCATGACATTGAATGAATCCGGGTTCAGTTGGATAACAGCATATGGCATCCGTGGGAATTTCAAGCCCGGCGAGTCCCACAACCCGCTCCCATTCCATGAACGAAGATTCAGTTGTTGTCGTCGAATATTGCGGATAGAGCGGCAGCAGCAAAATCCGGTCCGGCTTCCAGGCCTTCACGGCCTCGACAGCCTCGCTCGAAAACGGGTGCCAGTAACGCATCGCAAGAAAGCATCTGGCCTCTAACTCTCCCGCCAACGCCCGTTCAAGCGCATCTGCCTGAGCTTGCGTCAAGGGAACCAGCGGCGAGCCGCCGCCGATCTTTGCGTAT
>JAATFR010000175.1 GCA_015655095.1 Hyphomicrobiales bacterium
GATGCCCTGGGGCCCCAGTTCCTGGGAAAGATGCAGAATGGCCATGTTGAGCGCGGCCTTGGAGACAGAATAAAGCGGGTCCCACTTGGTGTCGGCGACCTGGAAGGAGCCGAGCTGGCTCGAGGTGTTTATCAGCAGGCGCTTCGTGCCTTCCAGCAGGTTCGCCGCCAGCCGTTCGGCCAGCAGATAGGGCCCTATCGTGTTGACCGCGAAAATTTCTTCCCAGTCCGCCTTGGTGGACTGGCCCAGTGTGGCGGATGTCTTGCTGGCCGCGATCCCCGCATTGTTGAACACCACGTCCAGCGGAATCCCGTTCAGCTCATCGACCAGCTCCAGGACCGAGCCCTCATTGGCGAGATCGAGCTGATGCACGGAAACATTCGGCAGGGCATGAAGCTTGTGGGCATCTTTGGGCTTGCGGGCGGTTGCATGAACCTGCCAGCCCAGTCCCGCAAAGTGACCTGCAAGGCCAAGGCCGATGCCGCGATTGGCTCCGGTGATCAGGATCGAGGGTTTGGTCGCCATGGGGAAATTTCCTTCGCGGGGCGAAAAGACAACGCCTTTCTATAAATGGCGTTCACCCCCTCGATGGCAAGCTGGTTCTCAAACGATCCCCATCCCCGCTCCCTGATCTTCTCCAGGGAGCGGGGATGGCGATGCGTCAACGCACAAGCAGGCGGTAAATAAACAGGAAAATAATCGAGCCGCCGATGGCAATCAGGATGCTTTCCAGATTGATGCCCGTGACCGAACCCCAGCCCAGATTGACCGCAATATAGCCCCCGACGATGGCGCCGATGATGCCGATGATGATGGTGATGAAAAAGCCCCCGGGGTCGCGCCCCGGCATCAGAAACTTGGCGATCAGCCCGGCGATCAGGCCGAGAATGATCCATGCGAAAATGCCCATCTTTATCCTCTGTCTGGTGAACACCGGCGTCATCCTAGCCGCCTGCTCTCTCCCTGCCCAGACTAAAGCGGAGTCCGCCACCCCTCCGGAAACGCGCGCATCATGGCTGAGCCCATTAAAAAAGGAGGGTTCCTGTCCTTGATAATGTTATTGGCCGGATCCAGATAAACGGAATGAACGATCATTCCATTCCACTCAAGCCTGCGCCCGACAAGCGGCGTCAAATCCTTGACGCCGCTTGTCGGGCTGATCGCCGACCATCGCTTTCATGGCACCGGCATGGCGGCGCTGGCCAGACAGGCGGAGGTGCCGGTCGGCACCATGTATCGCTACTTCCCCGGCAAGGAAGCGCTCATCCACGACCTCTACCGGGAAATCAAGCAGCAGATGATAGCTGACATGCTGGTCGGTTTCGATACGGCCCAACCTGTCCGCGAGCGGTTTTTCACCCTGTGGGCCAACCTGTTCAATTATTACCTCGCCAACCCCCGGAACTTCATCTTCATGGAGCAATATGCCAGCTCGCCGTTCCTGCGCGAGCTGAAGACCACCATGTGGGAAACGACGCCCCAGGCCTTCAAGGATTTCTTCGAGGAGGGTTATCGCGAGCAGATCCTGAAGCCGCTGCCGCCGGATATCCTTTATGCCCTCATGACGGGCCCCATCATTGCTCTCATCAATGCCCATCGCGAAGCTGGTCGCCCGGTCACCCCCGGCATACGCCACGATGTGATGATGGCCTGCTGGGATGCGCTCAAGCTTTAAACACCGTCCCCGCGAACGGTCTGTTTACAGTCATTTACAGAATGAATGTTCACTCTGAAAAGGATATGACGATGCAATATAAACAACTGGGAAACACAGGTCTTGTCGTCTCGCGCCTCACACTTGGAACCATGACCTTTGGTGGCGATGAAAGTTCGCTGTTCGGCAAAATGGGAGGCCTCTCCCAGAAGGAGACCGACGCGATGGTTGGCCGCGCGCTTGACGCCGGCATCAATTTCATCGACACGGCCAATATCTATTCATACGGCGAATCCGAAACGCTCACCGGCAAGGCGCTGGGCAAGCGGCGCAACGAGGTCGTGCTGGCCACGAAAGTTTTCGGCCGCATGGGCGCAGGCGCGAACGAGGTCGGCCTGTCGCGCTACCACATCATGGATCAGGCGGAAGCCAGCCTGAAGCGTCTTGGCACGGATCATATAGATCTTTACCAGATTCATGGCTTTGACCCGATCACACCCTTCGACGAAACGCTGCGCGCGCTCGACGATCTCGTCCGGCAGGGCAAGGTGCGCTATATCGGCTGCTCCAATCTGGCGGCGTGGCACATCATGAAGTCGCTCGGCATATCCGCGGCGCAGAACCTCGAAAAATTCGCCTCCCTCCAGGCCTATTACTCCCTTGCCGGCCGCGACCTTGAACAGGAAATTGTGCCGCTCCTCAAGGACCAGAAACTGGGCCTCATGACATGGAGTCCGCTGGCTGGCGGCTTTCTTTCCGGCAAGTTCACGCGCAACAATACGGGCGCGAACGATGGCCGCCGCACCGTGTTCAATTTCCCGCCGGTCGATGTCCAGAAAGGCTTCGACATCATCGACGTGTTGCAGGCGGTCGCCAAACGTCACGGCGCCACGGTCGCGCAGGTGGCGCTCGGCTGGCAGCTCCACAAGGATTATGTCACCACGGTCATCCTGGGCGCGCGCACCCTTGACCAGTTGAACGATAATCTGGGCGCGGCGGACGTGAAGCTGAGTACGGAGGATCTGGCCGAAATAGAGAGGGTGAGCGCCACGCGACCGACCTATCCCGGCTGGATGTTCGCAAACCAGGGCGCGGACCGGTTTCCCGGCACCACGCGCGACTGGGAAGCGATGGTTAAATCCACCTTCGCCTGAGGATGCCTATCCCTTCTTTCCAGCCTTGCGCCGGAGAGAAGGGCCGCTTTACAAAAGTCCGCTATTCGGGGTTATGACAGACCGCCTCGATATTATGGCCGCCCGCATCAAAGACGAACGCGGCATAATAATTCTCGTGATAATGGGGGCGAAGGCCTGGCTTGCCATTATCGCGCCCGCCCGCCGCCATCGCCGCCTTGTAGAAGGCATCGACCCCCGCACGGCTTTCGCCAGGAAAGCGACATGAAGACCGGGCGCGGGCATGCCCTTTCCAATCCAGAAATCAGGTTTCTTCCCCTCGCCAAAACCGCCATGTCCGCTGGCCGAATCCTCCCAGATCAGCGTGTAGTCGATCGGCGCCAGCGCCCTCGTGTAGAATTCCCTTGCCGCCTCATAATCGGTAACGCCAAGGCCTATGTGATCGAGCATCTGTTTTCCTTTGCAAAAGAAAAGGCCGCACCCGGAAGGGTACGGCCTTTGTTCATTTGCAACAACGCTGGCGCGGCTATGCGGGTTCCGCTTACGCCCGGCGCTCGACCATCATTTTCTTGATTTCGGCAATGGCCTTGGCGGGGTTCAAACCCTTGGGACATGTCTGCGCACAGTTCATGATGGTGTGGCAGCGATAGAGGCGGAACGGATCTTCCAGATTGTCGAGACGCTCGCCGGTCGCCTCGTCGCGGCTGTCGATGAGCCAGCGATAGGCCTGAAGGAGGGCGGCGGGGCCGAGATAGCGGTCGCCGTTCCACCAGTAGCTCGGGCACGAGGTCGAGCAGCAGGCGCAGAGGATGCACTCATAGAGCCCGTCCAGCTTTTCGCGATCCTCATGGCTCTGCAGCCATTCCTTGGCCGGCACCGGCGACACCGTCTTCAGCCATGGCTCGATCGACGCATGCTGGGCGTAGAAATTGGTGAGGTCGGGCACAAGGTCCTTGACCACCTGCATATGCGGCAGCGGATAGATCTTGATCGTGCCTGATATATCGTCGCAGCCCTTGGTGCAGGCCAGCGTGTTCGAGCCGTCGATGTTCATGGCGCAGGAACCGCAAATGCCTTCGCGGCAGGAACGGCGCAGCGTCAGCGTCGGGTCGATCTTGTTCTTGATGTAGAGCAGC
>JAATFR010000023.1 GCA_015655095.1 Hyphomicrobiales bacterium
ATCCATATTGCCAACGGATGCGGAAACCACGGATACCGGGGGCCGAATGGCGCTTGCCATTCGTACGGCACCGGGCCTTATCCGAACGGATATTACGGGACGTATCACAATGCCTGGCGCTGGAACGGCTGCCCGCGCGGATATTGGCGCGGCCCCTGGGGTCATTGTCGCAATACGCCCTACCACGGCCGCCTGCCCAATGGCGGCTGGAAATAGTGGCTCCTGCCCCTCCTGCTATCGGGATGATCGAGAACAGGCCATGGACCAAGCGCGCCGGCATCAACCGTGCCACGCGCTTGGGCGATACGAAGACGTTTGATTGCGAGAGTTCTGTTTCTTCCAAGTTGTCTTCAATACCGTGAAAGGACGATCCATGCTTGTCATGCGTGCTTCCAAGGCGGCGGCCATCGCGGCCATCGCCTTTTTCGCAAGTCTGGTCGCCTTTGGAAACATCACCGACTATCAGACCAACTTCAATTTCGTGTTCCACGTCTTCGAGATGGACACGATCTCTCCGAGTGCCACGACCGAATATCGCGCCATCATGAACCCGTTGCTGCAAAACGGCGCCTATATGCTGATCATCGCTGCGGAGACGCTCACCGCGATCCTGTGCTGGGTCGGCGCCGCCCAGCTTTTCGGCGCTTTGCGCTCGAGCGCGGCGGAGTTTAACCGCTCCAAGGGCTTTGCCGTCAGCGGCCTGACACTCGGTTTCCTCGTGTGGCAGGTCGGCTTCATGTCGGTAGGCGGCGAATGGTTTGGCATGTGGATGTCGAAGCAATGGGACGGAGTGCCTGACGCGTTCCGCTTCTTCGTGACCATTCTCGCGGTGCTGATTTACGTTTCCCTGAAGGATGACGAACTCGCCTGACCGAAAGGCGCTGGCTAGCCGCCTGCTTCGTCACATTTGAATACCAGGGAACATCATTTGACGCGTCGCTTTGGCAACGAACTCTTTCCGGCGAAGAGCGGGAGGCCCCTGCCGGTTTCGTAGCGCGGATTGAAACATGCAAGTCGAGTCGGACTGACGGCTGGGTATGTGGATATGCATGAGGATTTGACCCAATTTGCCATTTCACATCTTGATCTCACCAAGGGTCTCGATCCCTTCTGGCGCGCGTTTCTGCAGACAGGGGATTCAGAGGTTTTGGCGAGAACTTATGCCGGGATGATGGGCGGCTTTTGAGGACTGACGATCAAGCAAGCGCTCGATTCCGGCCGCGACCGGGAGGCTTTGGTCGATGGGGTGTTCGACCCGCTTCCCAGCAAATATCGCCGCTGCGCCCCAGAAGCATGTGTATTTCATTGCCGTGGTGGTGCTCGCCAAAGCGTGAGTTCGGCGGCACGGGCGAGAGGCGATCACAAAGCCGGCATAAATATTCACACGGCTACGCTTTCCTCTGGAGCGGCGAGCCTGATTTCGCGTATCAGCAGCGACCGGCTGGCGGCTGAGATCAGGCCGCTGCCTTTTGGCGCTTGGGCAGGGTTTCGGCGGATTTCATGGCAGTTCTCCTCGGCATCGACACAGGCGGCACCTTCACCGATGCCGTCATCTACGACGAAACCTCCGGCGTGCTCGCCAAGGCCAAGGCTCTCACCACCCATCATGATCTGGCCATCGGGGTCGGCGGGGCCGTCGGCGCCGTGCTCGCACAGTCGGGGATCGCTCCCTCCGTCATCGCGCTGGTGTCGCTCTCCACCACGCTCGCCACCAATGCCATGGTGGAAGGGCAGGGTGGGCGCGTCGGGCTCGTCTATATCGGCTTCGATGCCGCCGATGCCGAACGTCCCGAGCTCAAGGCGGCGCTGGGCGGGGATCCCGTGCTGCTGATTGGCGGCGGGCATGATGCCATGGGCCAGCAGCGGGCGCCGCTCGATGTGGCTGGGCTGGCCGAAGAGGCGCGGCGGCTGGCGCCCGGGCTCACCGGCTTTGCCGTGACGGGGCGTTTTGCCGTGCTCGATCCCTCCCACGAGATCGCGGCGCGCGACATATTGCGCCAGGAAACGGGCCTGCCCGTCACCTGCGGCCATGAGCTTTCGGCCAAGCTCGACGGCCCCAAGCGGGCGCTCACCTGCGTGCTCAATGCCCGGCTGATCCATCTCTTGGAAGCCCTGATCGCGGCGACGGAGGGGCGGCTCGCGGCCCTCGGCATCGCGGCGCCCCTGATGGTGGTGCGCGGCGAC
>JAATFR010000367.1 GCA_015655095.1 Hyphomicrobiales bacterium
GCGACTGCGAAAAGCGTCAGGCCAGAATAACTCCCGCCCTGATCGTTAAAGTGGCCAATGAGGACTATGCACAGTCCGCCCATCAGCAGCGCAGTCCAAGGCGCTGCTGATCTGGAGTACAAAAATCCGGAGAGCCATGCCCACAAAAGGAGACCCGCCGCTATTCCATATCGTGCGGCTGGCAACGTGGGCGCGCCCATGTCTGCCTGTAGCCAATAAAAGATTGCGGAGATCCCAATCAATGCCACGAGAACCGAAGTCCCCATGCGGTGGAATAGCGGAGTTAGCCAATAAAACAGAAGCTCCACAGACAGAGACCACGTCGGCCCCAGAAATGAGCCCACAAAAAACCCGTTCAATCCAAGCAAAGTACATACCACTGCAAGCGCAGTCGGTTTATTTGCCACACTACCATATGGAAGCGTAATCGGGCCCCACGCCATCAGGATGGCCGCAAATAACGCAACAGCCACAAAAAGCGTGGGCCATACGCGCCCTGCTCGCCGTCGATAAAAACCCTCTGGCCGCTTGAAGCTCTCACCTATGCTAAAGCCGGAAATAATGAGAAATCCAATCACGGCGGCCAAGGGGCCGAACTGGCGGCCGAACATGTAGGCGGGCGGAGCCTGATCGGCCGGAAACGCCATTCCGACATGTGCGTTCACGACAATGAAGGCCAAGAGAAAGCGAGAGCCAGCGAGCAATGCCCAATGGCTCTCGGATACTTTTTCATCTTTTTCCAAGAAAAGCCCCGCCCACAAATTTTATGCAGCAAACATTTCATATTTTCCTGAAAAAACCTATCATCTAGTCCGTTGATTCATCCCATCCTGATATTTTTCCAGGGCAGCGAGATAGGACGCCTCCACCTCCTCCCGCGACAGGTGCTTGAGATCAAGCGCAGGCGAAGCGTCACCCTCTATCAGAACAGCGGCGATGGCGTGGTTGATGGCGGGGGAATAATGCGAGCCGTCATAGCTGTTGGCGGGGTCCGCCGTTATTTCCGAGGGCACGCCAAAATCGTTGAACCGGTCGAAATGCTGCGCAGCCTGCCTGATGATATCGAGATAGGCGTCGAGCGCACCCGCCTTGCGCATGTTGGCGATGCGCCATGCCGAGAGCGGCGGCACATAGCCGACCATTTGCGCCGTCGGAAAAAGAGCCCGGATTTTGGCATAATCCGCGCTGCGTCCGACATTATAAGATTGGGCGGGAATAAGGCCTGATTTATCTGTCTGAGGATCATATTTATTGAGCTGAAGCCGCGAGACTTCCAGATTCCGCCCGATCATCCATTCATCGCCCGAAGCGCCCATGAGCGCATGAAGCGACATGCCGAACGCATCCAGCGTGAGATAGCTCAGCCAGACCGAACGGGGCGGCTTCTTCTGTGTGATGAAAGAGGGAACGGTCATTTCCGCATCCCCCTTGTAGAACTGGAAATCATCAACTCCGATGATGATGATTTTCGGGTCCATGCCGATAGACTTCAGATAGGCCGCATAGGGCACGAACTCCTCCATAGTGCCGGCGGAAAAGGCCAGATTGAAGCAGCGGTGTCCTGGAATGGCGCTCGCGGGCAGAACCACCGTGCGCGAGCTGCCAAAAATGATGCAGTCATAGGCACCCTTCTCCGGCAACAGGGCGTTGATCTTCTGCGCGCGCTCATCGAAGCGGAAATTCTCGCCGGTAAGGCGGTTGCCACCATGATACCAGAGCGGGTCCACCAGCCAGTTGACGCCAAAGACAAAGGCGCAGACCAGCATGATGGTCGCGACCATGATCGTCAGATATGCGGCAAACGAACGATTCATGGATCACTCAAAACTGGAAATAGAGGAACTCGCTGACCCGTTGCAGGCTGAGGAAGCTCAGCGCAGCGAACAGGCCAACCAGCACGGCCTGCCGGGTTCCCGGCGACCAGAGGGTCTTTATCAGCAGAGGCTTATCCTGCTCATGTTCTTTCAGCCCGTAATTATAGGCAGGCCGATAGTTCGCCAGCCATTGCTGCGTGTTTGGCACCAGCCAGAGCCCGGCGACAGCGACAATGAGCGCCAGCAGCGCAAAGGGCATCTGTCTCCATTCCCCGGCATCCGGCAGGGTGACGAGCCCTTTCAGCAAATGTCCCGCCGCCTCAAGGCTTGGCGCGCGGAACGGCACCCAAGCCAAGGCAACGAACAGCAGCGTCGCCAGCCTTGCGATTGCTAGCGACCACCATGCGCCGATGCGCCGGGGAAAAACCGCCCGCCAGGCGTGATTGACGATCAATGCCAGCCCGTGGAGAAAACCCCAGATCACGAATGTCCAGGCCGCGCCATGCCACAGGCCACCGAGCGTCATGGTCGCCATCAGGTTGAAGTAGCGCCGGACGCGGCCATGCCGGTTGCCGCCGAGACCGATATAGAGATAGTCGCGCAGAAACCGCGAGAGCGTCATATGCCAGCGCCGCCAGAACTCGATGATGCTGGCCGACTGGTAAGGTGAATCAAAGTTAAGCGGCAGCCGGATGCCGAACATGCGCGATGCGCCGATGGCCATGTCCGAATAGCCGGAAAAATCGAAATAAAGCTGAAGCGTATAGGCGGCCATGCCCTGCCAGGCGAGAAGAAAGCCCATCGGCTCAGGCCCGGCGGCGGCCCCGAAAGCATGGCTCACCAGCGGCGCAAGATTGTCCGCGATCACGACCTTCTTGAAGAGGCCGATCAGAAATATCGTCAGGCCGACGCTGATGTTGGAAAGATCGAACCGGAAGGCGTTCTTCTCATGCGTCTGGCTGAAGATTTCCTTGTGGTGGACGATCGGCCCCGCGATCAGTTGCGGGAAAAACATCACGAAGAAGCAATATTCGAGAAAGCTGTGCGGCTCCACCTCGCCGCGGCGCGCGTCAACCAGATAGGCGATCTTCTGGAAGGTGAAAAAGGAAATGCCGAGCGGCAGCACGATATGCAGCAAGGTCCATGAGGTGCCGATGGCGACATTCATTGTGCCGATGAAGAAGTCGGTATATTTGAACCAGGCGAGCGCCCCCAGATCGACCGTCACCCCGAATATGGTAAGCGCCGTCGCCAGCCCCTCGGCCGCCTTGCTCCGCTCCTTCACAATGAAGCGCGCCAGCACGAAGTTGAATACGGCGAGCCCGCCAAGCAAAGGCAGATAGACCGGATTCCACCAGCCATAAAAGATGATCGAGGCCAGCACCAGCGTGGCAAGCGCCCCTGCCCGTCCGAACAGCGCGCGCGCGGCATAGGACGCGATCAGCGCAATCGGCAGGAAAGCGAATAAAAAGACGGGATCATTGAAAAGCATGAAGAGCCATCATCAGGATACGGGCGGCGATCATAGGCCGCCCTTGCCAAATGATGAAGGGCCGGGATTTCACCCGGCCCCTTAAATCATTCAGGCTTGAATCATTCAGGCCCACTCAGGCGTCATGCGCGCCGATGATGGTGACCGAGCACACGTTCTGTGAGGGCGCGCCGCCCAGATTGTGCGTCAGCCCGATCTTGGGATTGCCAAGCTGGCGCTCCCCGGCCCGACCCTGAAGCTGGAGATACATTTCATAGGCCATGCGCAGCCCGCTCGCGCCGATGGGGTGGCCAAAGCATTTTAGGCCTCCATCGATCTGGCACGGCACCTTGCCGTCCGCATCGTAGAAGCCATCCATCACATCCTTCACGGCCGTGCCTTCCGCCGAGATGAACAGGTCTTCCATGGTCACGAGTTCGGTGATGGAGAAGCAGTCATGCACCTCCATCATGCTGACCTCGTTGCGGGGATTGGCAATGCCGGCCTCGGCATAGGCCTTGCGCGCCGCGATGCGAGCCGTGTGGAAGTAGCTGCCATCCCAGGAATTATGCTGGCTTTCCAGCCCATTCGAGACGGCAAGCTGCATCGCCTTCACGGTCACAATGTCCTTCTTGCCGAGCGAGCGGGCGATTTCCGGCGTAGTCACAATGGCGCAAGCCGCACCATCCGAAACGCCGCAGCAATCGAACAGGCCCAGCGGCTCGGCGATCATCGGCGCATTCATCACCTGCTCTTCGGTGACGACGTTGCGCAGGTGCGCCTTGGGGTTCTTCGCGCCGTTGGCGTGGCTTTTCACCGACACATGAGCGATGGCGCGCTTGAGGTCCTCGCGCGACACGCCATGCTTGGCGCGATAGGCCGACGCCAGTTGCGCGAAATTGCCGGGCGCGGAACCGGAAGGCGCCCATTGCGGGATGAGCGTGCCTGCGTTGCCAACCGGAAGGCCGCCATAGCCCGTGTCTTTCAGCTTTTCGACGCCGAGCGCGATGGCGATGTCGGCAGCGCCCGACGCCACCGCATAGACCGCGCCACGCAGCGCTTCCGAGCCGCCCGCACAGAAATTCTCCACCCGCGTCACCGCGATGTTGGGCAGGCGCAACGCCAGCGACATGGGCGTGCCACCCTTGCCCGTGCCCGTTTCATCTATATGGGTGGAAAACCATGCCGCATCGATCTGCGTCGGCTCAATGCCTGCGTCCTGCATTGCCTCCAGATAGGCCTCAACCATCAATGTCTCAGGATCGGCATCCCAGCGCTCTCCGAATTTCGAACAGCCCATGCCGAGAATTGCAACCTTGTCCTTGATACCAGCAGCCATTTCAGTGTCTCCCTGATGTCATGATCCGCTTATTCCGCGGCTTGTGCCTTTGCCTGCGCGGTTGCAACCGGCACGGCCTTCCAGAAATAGCGGCGGAAGCCGCGCTTCTCGTCGAATTCCTTGATGCGGAAAACGAGCTTCACCTCCATGCCGCTCTCGACTTCGCCCAGATTGAGATCGGTGAAATCCATCATGATGCGTCCGCCCTCCTCGAACACCACCATGCCGTAATGGTTGGGCGGGTTCATGGAGAAGGACAGATAGTCGGCCGACCAGGACAGGATCTTCGCCTTGCGCTCGGCGAACTTGTAAGGCTCCTGGGTATCGACCGTATGGTTGTTGGGGTTGACGGAAATGCGCGAACGCGGAAACTGGATCACGCCGGTTTCCGTGCAGCGC
>JAATFR010000243.1 GCA_015655095.1 Hyphomicrobiales bacterium
GGCCGTCTCGGTATTCGTCCAGCGCCACCGGACGATCATAATAATGGCGGAAGCGTGCGCCGACGCCCTGAATCATCAGCCGCATCGGCTTGCCTTCAATCGAGGCATAGCCCTTCATCCGCAGAATACCATGAGCCTCCGCCGCCTCGCGCAGGCGTTCGACGATGGCCTGCGGGCTTGAGGATGCGGGAAGGGCGACGATGAAGCTCTCGAAATCATCATGCTCGTGGGCACCGTCGACTGCGTCATGGTGCGAGGGCCGGGCAGCGAGGTCGTCTTCCGCCGAGGCGTCAAGGCCCAGCAGCACATCCGGGGATATCTTGCCCTCATAGGCGGTCACGATCTTGACGGCGCGGGGAATGGCGGCGGCGATTTCAGCTTTCAGCCGTTCGATTTCGGCAGGCTCGAGCAGATCGGTCTTGTTGAGGATCACAAGATCGGCGGCGCGAATCTGGTCTTCGTAAACTTCCGCCAGCGGATTGTCATGATCGAGCGAAGGATCGAGCGCGCGCTGACGGGCGACTTCTTCCGGGTCATCGGCGAAGCGGCCAGTGGCGATGGCGGGGCCGTCGACCACGGCGATCACGCCATCGACGGTCACACGCGAGCGGATCGCGGGCCAGTCAAAGGCCTTGAGCAGGGGCTTGGGGAGGGCAAGGCCGGAGGTTTCGATCAATATATGCTCAGGCGGGTTGGGCCGGTTGATCAGCGCCTCGATGGTGGGCAGGAAATCGTCCGCCACGGTGCAGCAGAGGCACCCGTTGGAGAGTTCCACAATGTCGTCCTCGGTGCAGTTTTCATTGCCGCAGCCCTTGAGGATATCCCCGTCGATGCCGAGCGTGCCGAATTCATTGACGATGATGGCCAGGCGGCGTCCGCCCGCATGGGCGATGATGTGGCGCACCAGCGTGGTTTTGCCCGCGCCCAGAAACCCGGTGATGATGGTGGCGGGGATCTTTGTGGTAACGGCGGGAAAGCTCATTCTGCGGCATCCTTGGGTGAAGCAGGGGCGGGAAAACGGGCGATGATGGCCTGATGGAGCGATTCCGGCCGGCCCGAGCGCAGCACCACGCCGGTTGTCGAGGTCCGGTAGGCGACGGCATAGGCCAGCAGATCGTCCGCATGGCCAAGGTCGAGGCCGCCGGCGAGATAAGCCCATTTGCCGGGCGCGGACAGCGAGGCGACACAGCCCCGCTCGCAGGCGGCAAAGCAGGCGGTGGGGAGAACATGGGCGGGCGCATCCTCGCCCATGGCGGCGGCGCGGCTGCTCAACGCCTCGAACAATTGCTTGCCGGGCGTGGACGCGCCATCGTCGGCCGGTATAGCGTCAACCTTGCGGCAGGTGATGCAGACGTGGAGGGTCGGGCGCGGCGCAGGACGTTCATCGCTCATCGTGGTCGCATTCCCTGTAAAGCCGGAGCACCCCGCCCGGCATCGGTTCCTTCGCGTGACGGCAGGTCTCCTGGCTCGCGGATCGAACGCCGGGCGACGCCTTCCCGGTTCCCGGGGCTTGCGCCCACCTGACCAGTGGCTGTCATCGACCGGCTTTCCGCCTACAGTTGCGGGGGCAGCCACGGCATGGGACCCGCCACTTGCGAGCCCGCACCGCATTCCCTATTCACCTTCCCTTGGAAGGACCGTCATGAATTGAGTATTACCTCGCAGGGGCCAAGTCAATGAAAGGGCCCGGGAAGGAACCGAGCCCATGAGATGTCCGATTTGCCGGAAGGAAGCCCGATGAGCCTGCCGCGACTGACCCTCGTGCTGGGTGGCGCACGCTCGGGCAAGAGCCGCTTCGCCGAGGACATGCTGGCGGGGGAGCCGACGCCATGGGTCTATGTCGCGACCGCGCAGGCCTTCGATAGCGAGATGGAAAGCCGGATCGGCGAGCATAGGGCGCGCCGCGGCCCGGACTGGCGCACGCTGGAAGCCCCCGTCGATCTGGCGGTAGCCTTGCGGCAGGCTCCGGCGGGCGCGCCGGTGCTGGTCGATTGCCTGACGATCTGGCTCTCGAACCTGATGCTGGGCGGACATGACATGGAAAAGGCTATAACCGCTTTCGTGGATGCGCTGGCGGCAAGGGACGCCCCGGTTGTCCTCGTCTCCAATGAGGTCGGGCTCGGCATCGTGCCCGACAATGAACTCGCCCGGCGCTTCCGCGACGAGGCGGGCCGCCTTAACCAGCGCATGGCCCGGCAGGCCGATCGGGTGGTTTTCATGGTTTCCGTCCTGCCCATGTATGTGAAGGGAGCCCCATGACCGGCATTGACGAGAGCGAACGCCACAAGGCCAAAATGGCGAAGCGCAAGGCCGTGCAGGATGCGGAGGTTGCCTCCAAAAGCATCGAGAAAAAGGGCCTGCTGATCGTCAATACGGGCCCTGGCAAGGGCAAGTCGACGGCCGCTTTCGGCTTGCTGTTGCGCATGGTCGGCTATGGCCGCAAGACCGCCGTGGTCCAGTTCATCAAGGGCGCTTGGGCAACCGGCGAGCGCAAGGTGCTGGAGCAGTTCGGCGATCTGGTGCAGTGGCACACCATGGGCGAGGGCTTCACCTGGGAAACGCAGGACAAGGCCCGCGACGTGGCGGCGGCCAGGGCCGCATGGGAGGTCGCAAAGAAGCTGATGGCGCAGGAGGATCTGTCGCTGCTGGTGCTCGATGAACTCAATATCGCGCTGCGCTACGATTATCTGCCGCTCAATGAGGTGGTGGCGGCGCTGAAGGCGCGCAGACCCGATCTGCATATCGTCATCACCGGGCGCAACGCCAAGCCCGAACTGATAGAGGCGGCCGACCTCGTGACCGAAATGACATTGGTGAAACATCATTTCGCCGCAGGGGTGAAGGCGCAGGAAGGCATCGAGTTTTGAAGGCCATCATGTTTCAGGGCACGGGCTCGAACGTGGGCAAGTCGCTGATGGTGGCGGGGCTTGCCCGGGCGCTGACACTGCGTGGGCTCGCCGTACGCCCGTTCAAGCCGCAGAACATGTCGAACAACGCCGCCGTCACC
>JAATFR010000161.1 GCA_015655095.1 Hyphomicrobiales bacterium
CATAGAGGTTGTCGAACTTCGACTTGGTGACGCTGTCGTTGACGTTGATGGCCGGGAAGAGGAGCTTGCCTTCCTTCTCCATGATGTAGAGGCGGTGGACGCCCGTGGTCGTCTCTTCGGTCACGCCCTTGATGTTCTTGCCGACACGGCCGTACCAGCCGTGGTCCTTGGCGAGACGCGCCTTGATGGCCGCGAACAGAACCTCTTCCCCCTCGTTGGACGCGCCCTCGAGGAAGGCCACGTCGCCAGCCTCGGCGCGCTTGCCCAGATGGATGAGGAGCGTCGCGTCGCCGCCGTCATCGAGGATCATGTTCGGCACGCCGCCATCGGCCCATTCGAAAATCTTGTGGGTATATTCCCAGTAGTCGGTCAGGCTCTCGCCCTTGATCGCGAACACCGGGGTGCCGGTTTCAGCGATCGCGGCGGCGGCATGATCCTGCGTCGAATAGATATTGCACGAGGCCCAGCGCACGTCCGCGCCGAGCGCCTTCAGCGTCTCGATCAGCACGGCGGTCTGAATCGTCATATGCAGCGATCCGGCGATGCGGGCGCCCTTGAGCGGCTGGCCCGCGCCATATTCGGAGCGCAATGCCATCAGGCCCGGCATTTCGGTTTCGGCAATAGCCATCTCGGTCCGGCCCCATTTGGCGAGCGAGATGTCCTTGATTACGTAATCGGTTGTCGTCATGGGATATTTCCTTCGGCTATGCGCTGGCATCAGGCGCAGGCGAGCCCCGCGCAGACAATCGGCCCCGCCTGAAAAGGGGTGAGGCTCCGCCTTATAACAGGGGGTTCGGCAATTCTCAACCAGACATAAGGAAATGTTTATATCGTTGTTTGGTGCCGGGCGAATGCTCAGTCTTCCTCGCCGAATCCGTCCTCGACCAGATCGACCAGCGCTGTCAGGGCCTTCTGGCCTTCTGCGCCCTCGGCTTCGATGAGAATGGTGGAGCCGGGACCCGCGACCAGCATCATGAGGCCCATGATCGAGGTGCCGGAAACTGTAGTCCCGTCCCGGCTTACCTGGACGCGGGCATCGAAGCCATCGGCGCAATTGACGAATTTGGCGGAAGCGCGGGCGTGAAGTCCCCGGCTGTTGCAGATGGTCACTTCGCGCCGATAGGGCATGGCCGGGGCAGCAGACTCCTCAGCCATGGCTCAATCCGCTTCGCCAGCAAGCACCCGGCTTGCAATGGAGATGTATTTTCGCCCGGACGACTGGGCCTGATCGACGGCCTCGGGCAGGCTCATATGCTCGCGCACGCTGGCGAGCTTGATCAGCATGGGCAAATTGACGCCCGCGATGACCTCCACCCTGGCCTTGTTCATGATCGATATTGCCAGATTGGAAGGGGTGCCGCCGAACATGTCGGTTAACAAAACAACGCCGTCGCCCGCATCAGCGGTGGCAACGGCGTCGAGAATATCCTTGCGTCGCTTTTCCATGTCATCGTCCGGCCCGATACAGATGGCAATGACCTGTGTCTGCGGCCCAACCACATGTTCCATGGCAGCTACGAACTGATTGGCGAGCTGGCCATGGGTTACGAGTACTAGTCCGATCATTAAACGTCCTCAACGCCGGGTCTGGAACACATGCGCGCCCTTGCGAACCGGCCAGTCTCCTTCCCCAAAGGAGCTACTCTGCCTCTAAGATTGCCGGAAATACAAGAGAAGCTGTGTGTCGCTTCAGCAACATGCTTAATGAATAGGCGTCGCCGCAGGCATACGGTCCCATATCTGGGCTGTCAGAGAAAGATTGCGGTTATATCAGCCCGATCCTGCCCGGCATGGACCGGCACATGAAAAAGGCCGCCACGCGGTGCGGGGCGGCCTCGTCTCGTCACAGGGACCGGCTGGGAAATCAGCCGGTGACCTTGAGGCCTTCGGCAGAGTCCTTGCCATTGCGGCCGGTCTGCAATTCATAGTCGACGCGGGCACCCTCGCGCAGCGTCGTAAGGCCCGCCCGTTCAACAGCGGAGATGTGAACGAAGACGTCCTTGCCGCCATCGTCCGGTGTGATAAAGCCATAACCTTTGGTTACGTTGAACCACTTCACGGTTCCAGAAGACATATCGTTAACCTTTTGAGCAGTGAAACCCCAACACGCACCGCGCGTGCCTGGACCAGTCCACGAGATGTTGGGAGAGACGTGCTTGGTCGGCGTGATGTCACGAACCTTGCGCAAAAACGCCAGAACCCCGAAAACTGTTCTAGAAACATAGGACGAGGTTTTCCGCGATACAAGTATCAGGTGAAGCTCTTTGGCAGGGTCCTGCGCGCCCGTCTGGCCCAGGCTTTGCTCTCGTCTCCTGCTTCCCATGCTTTCAATGATGACCCGCAAGGCTTTTCCGGCTATGGGGAAGACCCGCATTCAACCATCTTCAGGATTGACCGGACACCATGACCGAGGGGCCCCTCTCCGCCTACCGCGCTCTGGTTGCGCGTGGTGATATTGCCGAGGACCCGGCCCAGATTGAGGCCGCGCGTCATCTCGATGATCTGCACAAGGCGCTTGCGAAATGGCAGCCCGGCAAGCGGGAAGGCTTTTTTTCCGCGCTGTGGATCGGACGCAAGGCCGTGTCGCCTCGTGGGCTTTATATCTGGGGTGATGTCGGACGCGGCAAATCCATGCTCATGGACCTGTTTTTTGAGGGCGCGCCGGTCTGCGCCAAGATGCGGGTCCATTTTCACGCCTTCATGCTGAAAACCCATGAGCGGATCTTCCAGTGGCGCGAGAAGGAGAAGCTGGGCGAGGTGAAGGGATCGGACCCTATCCCCCCGGTTGCCGAGGCCATCGCGGACGAAGCCATGTTGCTTTGCTTTGACGAATTTCAGGTGACCGACATCGCGGACGCCTCGATCCTGGGCCGGCTGTTCACCCATCTGTTCGATCTGGGCGTGGTCGTGGTTGCGACCTCCAACCGGGTGCCGGATGATCTCTACAAAGGCGGTCTCAACCGGCAGCGCTTCCTGCCGTTCATCGAACTGGTGAAACAGCGCCTCGATGTGATCGCGCTCGATAGCTCGACGGATTACCGGCTTGACCGGCTGAAGGGGTTGCCGGTCTATTATTCGCCGTTGGGACCGGATTCCAGAGCAGCTCTGGATCAGGCCTTTCGCCATCTGACCGGCCGTGAAAAGGGCAGCCCGCGCACCCTCGCGCTCAACGGGCGCACGCTTGAGGTCGGCAACGCATTTGATGGCGTCGCCCGCTTCAGCTTCGAGGAACTCTGCGCAAGGCCGCTAGGGGCCGCGGACTACATCAAGATCGCCGAAACCTTCGAAACGGTGATCCTGGATGACGTGCCCCAACTGAGTGCCGAACGGCGGAACGAGGCGAAGCGCTTCGTCACCCTGATCGATGAGCTTTATGAGGCAAAGACGCGGCTGATCATGTCCGCGGCGGCGGCGGCCGCGACGCTTTATCCAGCCGGTGATGGCGCTTTTGAGTTTCACCGCACCGTTTCGCGCCTTATGGAGATGCAAAGTGCGGATTATCTGGCGGTGAAGGGCTGACGCATTGGCGTCGCCGGGCCTTCACCTTCACTGCCATGATTAGCCACGTTCGATCTCGCCCGCCGCGCGGTCGACTGCTTCGGCGATGGCGTCAATCTGGCTATCCGTGAGCGGGTCGGTTGAGAGTTTCAGGTCAAGAGCCGTGCGGAAATTGGCGACGGCGCGTTTGATCCGGGGATCCATGCGGCTCCGTGCATGCCGGCCGCCTTCTCTCATGCGGGCAAAAATGCCCTGAA
>JAATFR010000040.1 GCA_015655095.1 Hyphomicrobiales bacterium
ACGGCGGCGGTTCGATCCGCGTTCCCGCTTCCGCTTGCGGTATTTTCGGCATCAAGCCGACACGGGCGCGCACACCCATGGGCCCTGATCGCGGCGAAGGCTGGGGTGGCATGTCGATTTCCCATGTCGTCTCGCGCACGGTGCGCGATTCCGCCGCCATGCTCGATGCGACGGCTGGCATCGCCCCCGGTGATCCCTATACCTGCCTGCCCCCCGAGCGGCCGTTTCTGGCGGAAGTGACGACCAAACCGGCGCGTATGAAGATCGCCTTCACGACCCGGCGCCTCGACGGTTCCCTCTGTCATCCCGATGTTGTGGCAGCGACCACGGAAACGGCGAAGCTGCTTGCTGAGCTGGGCCATCATGTCGAGGAAAAGGCGCCCCAGATCGATCAGCCTGCGATGGGCCAGCATCAGGCCACGCTCATCGGCGCCAATATCGAGATGACCCTGAAGCATGTGGCCGCCGCGCGCGGCCGCGCGATCGAAAGCCACGAGGTGGAACATATCACCTGGCTGATCGCGCAGGGAGCCAAGCTCCGCGACAGCGCCGCCTATGTCGAGGCGACGCTCTTCATTCATCAGCTTGGCCGGAAGATGGCGGCCTTTCATGAGGAGTTTGATCTGTTCCTGTGCCCGACTCTCGGTCTGCCACCAGTGAAGCTCGGCGAGATCGACATGATGACCAGCGATGTCGGCAATTATCTGCGCCTGATGGGCCTTTATCTGCCCTACGCAGGCTATGCCAATATGACAGGTCAGCCTTCCATGTCGGTGCCGCTTTACTGGAACAGCGAGAACCTGCCCATCGGCTCCATGTTCACCGCCCGTTATGGCGATGAAGCCACATTGTTCCGCCTCGCTGGTGAACTGGAACAGGCCCGCCCCTGGGCAGGCAAGCGCCCGACGCTCTGAACCTACCAGAGTTCCGCCGGCTCCTCGCCGCGCGCCACCTCAAGCAGGCGCGCGCGCGTGCCTGGGGTGGTGTCCGCCGGCAGCGCATCGAGCGCGAAAAAACCCATCTCGGCGATTTCCGGGCTTTCCCTCGGCACCATCGAATAGGTGCCATGGGGCACGAGATAGAGCGCGATATGATCCGACTTGAAGGCGCGAAAATTGCCATAAAGTCCGAACAGATACGGACGCGCTTCGGGCGAGATCAGCACGCCTGCCTCCTCGTCCACTTCCCGGCGCATCGCGGCCTGCATCGTCTCGTTGCGGTCAACCCCACCGCCCGGCATATACCAGCCATCAACATAGGTGTGACGCACCAGCAGCACTCGCCCCGCCTCGTCGAAAACCATCGCCCTTACTCCTGCCGTCAGCGGACGGCGTAAACGGAACCAGAGCTGGACCAGAGGCCGCAACAGGGCAAAGGCAATGGATCGGGCAAAACGCATGAAAATCCTGATGTGAGGGGCTATGGCCCGGAAAATCTTCTTCGGGTTTCCACCATCACCCCTCTGCGGTCACCTCTTCCAGAAAACGCTTCAGCATCGGATTGATCAACTCAGGCGCTTCCCAGAACGGCATATGTCCCAGCCCCGGCAGGACATGCACCTGCCCGTCCCAAAGATTTCGGTAGTCGAGGCTCTTCAGAAAAGCGTTGCTGATGAAAGGCTCCTGTTCGCCCGACACGACGGCCAGCGGCAGCGGGCTGGTCTCGGCGACCTTCCGGCCATCGACATCGCCGCCCGCCATCGCGGATTGCAGCATCAGCGGACGAAACCGTCCATCCGCCCGATAGCAGGCCGCCGTCATCCAGGGCTCCAGCGCACCACTTCCCCCGATGGTCGCCTGGGCATAGAGGCGCGCATCCTCCTGTGTGAACCTTTCCTTGAAGGTCAGCTCCATGTGCGGCGATGGCAGGAAAGCAGCTTCCATATCCTGGAGATCATTGCCCACAGGCGGCGTGCCGGTGATCCACAGCGCGCGGGTTCCGGGCCAGCGCACAGCCATCTCCAGCGCCGCATGACCACCAAGCGACCACCCCACAATGACAGCATTGGTCACACCAAGGCCAGCCAGCGCTTCCATCACCGCATCAGCAAACCCGTGAATCGAATAAGTGCGCTGCGGATCCGGCGTATCGCTGCTGGCGCCATGTCCCGGCAGATCAAGGGTGATCAGCCGGTAACCCGCCAATAAGTCGCTTCCGGTCTGGCGGTTGAACACTTCCTTGCAGGCCGAATTGCCATGAATGAACAGGACGGCAGGTCCCGCCCCGTCCGTCTGGCGATAGGCCAGCCTGCCATGGCTCGTTTCGATGTAACCTTCACTCATTCTTGTCTTTTTCTCCCGCGACCACAGCTTCAAGGTCGGAAATATTCAGCCCGTATACAAGAGCCGTCAGGATATCTGTCCAAAAATGACGCTTGCGTCAGTTTTCTTGCCCTAAAAGCCCACACAGGTTATAGTGGCTTTAGTAAAGGTACCGTGGTTGCCCATGAGTCCGGGTGCCCGAAGAGATGCCCTGAGGAGGAGAAACATGGCAAAGACGGATGGAAACATCACGGTCGACAGCGCTTATGAGGCAGTCGCTCCCGACGATTTCGCAGCAATGATGGATGTGGACCGCTACGGTCAGCGCTCCACGGCTTTCAACAAGATCATTTCGGCGACCCATGATCATTTCTGGGATCCGATGGACACGAAGTACATCGACTTTTCCACGCCCTTCGACATGGAAAACGAGTATCTGGTCGACCCCGCGCAGAACACCGACCTGAAAACCGCCGTCAAGGACAAGCTCGACGAAAAGCAGAAGATCAAGCTCGTCAACCTGGACGTGCAATGGTCGCTGTCCTCAATCCTCCATGGCGAGGCCGGCGCGCTCGCCCTTTCCGCCAGCCTGTGCCACATCCTCAAGGACCCGGGCGCACAAGAATATGCGGCGAACCAGACCCGCGAGGAAGCCCGCCACGTCGCTGGTTTCTCGAACTATATCAAGGCCCGCTGGGGAAAACCGGTGAAAGTGGGGCCGGCGCTCGGTGACACCGTCACCGAACTGGTGCTTTCTCCACTCGTCTGGAAAAAGATCGTCGGCATGCAGATGCTGATCGAAGGTCTTGCCATGGGTGCTTTCGCAACATTCTACAAGAATGGCCGCGACCCGCTCATGGTGCAGCTCATGCAGCTCACCATGACGGATGAGGCTTTCCATCACAAATTCGGCAAAATCTGGGCAGACCGCACCATCCCCAATATTGCGCCCGCCGAACGCGACATGATCGAGGACTGGGCCTGGCACGTCTTCCAGATACTGCTCTACAATCTGGGCTCGCCAGAACAGAAAAAGCATATATACGCCGCTGTAGGCCTCGACTGGGAATGGGTCCAGGGCGCCTTCATGGAAGCCCTGACCGACGTCAATATCCGCGCGGAAATGCAGGAATCGACCAATATTTTCCGTGTATTGATCAAGACCCTGCTCAAGGCCGGCATCATCACGGCACGCACCGCGCCCAACTATGCCGCCTTCATCGACATGAGGGAGCTTTATGCGGAAAGCGACCGGATGGTTGGCGACGACATTGCCGAGGAAGGCATCAAATATCTGCTGAAGCTCAATGGCCAGGGCGCGCGCGCCTATTCGCTGGAAAGCATGGGCTCGGCAGCCGAATAAAGCCGCAATCAAGGCTCGATGAGGAAAAGGCGGCGCGGCAAGCGCCGCCTTTTTCATGTCCGGGGGAACTTGTCAGCCCTGCTTCGGCATCCGATCTTCAAGCCGCTTTAAAAGCTGGATCAGTTCCGATATTTCCGTCTCGCGCAGCATGTCCACCTTCTGGTGCAGCAACTCGATTTCCAGTTCCGCCTTGGTGTTGGTGTCATAATCATGCTCGGCGGCCTTGCGGTCGATGGTCGCCTGCCGGTTCTGACTCATCATGATGAAGGGGGCCGCATAGGCCGCCTGAAATGAGAGAGCGAGATTCAGCAGAATGAACGGATAAGGGTCCCAGCTTCGGATATAGGCTGTGATATTGAGCACGATCCATGCGCCCAGCAGGATGCTCTGCCCGATGATAAATGGCCACGACCCCATGGTCGCAGCCACGGCGTCCGCAATTCGGGCTCCTGTGGGCGCATCGTGGGAAGGCTTCTGCCTTTTGGCCGACTTGCGCCGCGAACGCAGCCGATGCAGCAGTTCAAGCTCATACTTGTCGAGTTCCTGGCGCGGAATTTTGCCGATGTCCATTTCAAACCTCTGTCTCATCCTGCATCCAGGAGGTATCATCCCGCCAAGAAAGCCATAAGGCACATGATTTGGGAGGATCGACATGCCGTGGAATTACGGGGATATACTTGACACTATTGTAACCATTCTGCCGCCGGAACGCCCGGCGCTCGTGCACGCTGATCGAACCATCACCTGGGGCGAACTTGATCGGCGATCCAACAATCTGGCCCGCGTTCTGCTCGCGCGGGGCTCTGAAACCGGCGACAAGGTTGCGTTCTATATGCGTAACCGCGTCGAGTATATGGAAACGCTTGCCGCCTGTTTCCGGGCGCGCCTGACCCATGTCAACGTGAATTACCGCTACAAGCCGGACGAAGTTTTCTACATCTTCGACAACTCCGATGCGACGGTCGTGGTCTATGGTTCGGAGTTCCGCGACATCATTGAGGAAATCCGGGGCCGGTTGACCAAGGTGAAGCTTTTCATTGAGGTCAATGAAGCAGGCGACGCCCCGTCATTCGCCGAAAATTATGAAGCGCTGGCGGCCACCGGCACCGGAGAAAATCTGGGAATTACACGTTCCGGCGACGATATGTTTTTTCTTTATACCGGCGGCACCACCGGCATGCCCAAGGGCGTGATGTGGACCCATGACGCCCATCGCAATGCCGCGCTCGATGCCGCTCGCCGCCTCGGACCGGTGCCGGAAACGATGGAAGCGCTGATCGAGGCGATCAAGGCGGGCCCGGCTTCCGTCATATTGCCCGCCTGCCCGCTCATGCATGGCACCGGCCTGTTCACAGCCATTAGCGGGATGGCAAGCGGCGGAACCATTGTCACGCTCGACAATGCCTCCCTTGATGCCGATGAATTGTGGACCGCGGTGGGGCGCAATCATGTCACCAACATTGCCATCGTCGGTGACGCCTTCGCCAAACCAATGCTCAAGGCGCTGGACGATGCGCCTGGCAAATATGACACCTCCAGCCTCGTCACCATCATCTCCTCCGGCGTCATGTGGAGCGTCGAGGTCAAGCGTAGTCTGCTGAGACAT
Organism: Hyphomicrobiales bacterium; assembly: GCA_015655095.1. Taxonomy (GTDB): domain Bacteria; phylum Pseudomonadota; class Alphaproteobacteria; order Parvibaculales; family Parvibaculaceae; genus JAATFR01. Next base: position 5,231 of record JAATFR010000040.1, read on the forward strand.
ATCCCTCAGGTCGCCCTTGTCGACAGCTTCGGCGCTTCGGAAGCCATCAACTTCGGCTCATCAATCATGACCGCCGATGGCGAGATCAAAACCGCGAAATTCCAGATCGGCGGTCGCTGCAAGGTCTTCGACGAGCAAGACCGGCCGGTGGAACCCGGCTCGGGAAAATCCGGCATCATCGCCATGGGCGGTTACCTGACAGCGGGCTACTACAAGGATGAGGCCAAGACGGCAAAGACGTTCCGCAGCATCGACGGGCACCGCTATTCGATACCCGGCGACTGGTGCATCGTCGAGGCCGACGGCACATTGACCCTGCTGGGCCGCGGCAGCGCCTGCATCAATACGGCGGGCGAGAAAGTCTATCCCGAGGAAGTGGAGGAAGTGCTCAAACAGCACCCGTCCGTGGGGGATGCGCTGGTCATCGGCGTGCCCGACGATAAATGGGGCCAGGCCGTTACCGGCGTGGTCAAGGTTGCGCCGGGAATTCACTTTAATGAGGATGAACTGCGCGCCTATGTCCGCCAGCATCTGGCAGGCTACAAAACGCCCAAACGCATCCTCATCAGCGCCCTTCCCTTCCGGGCGCCCAACGGCAAGGCCGACTACAAGACCATTACCGATTTTGCCCGGCGTGAACTGGACGTGGCCTGATCAATAATAGCCTTCCCTCACGAGAACACCGGCGGGCAAGAAAGCAGTCACTATCTTGCCCGTTTTATGTGAATGAGAATCTGTCTTTTGTAAATTCCCGTACGGAGTGATCCATGTCCCTCAAGCTCGCCCTTCTCGGTCAATCCTGCGCCGACAACCGCATTCACCTCGATGAATATCTGAAAAGCCGGTGGGACTTCGGCCTGTGGCTGCCGGGCGAACCGGTCGAGGCGGGACAGACGCTGCTACGCGACGCGGATGCCGTCATCGTCGGCAGCGACGCGCTTGTATCCGGGGGCGCTTTCAGCCTTCTGCCTTCAGCCCGGAAGCTGAAGCTCTTCCAGATTCCTTTCGCCGGCTATGACTGGCTGAAACCTGAAATGCTGCCCGCCGGCTGCCTTGCCTGCAACGCCAGGGGCCATGAGCAGGCGATGGCAGAATTCATCATCGCCGGATTGCTTGAATGGGAAATCGGGCTGCGCTATATCGATGCCGATTTTCGGGGCGGATCGTGGCGCTATTCCGGCTCCAACCGCACCGCCAGCAGCCTCCATGGCGAGGTCTATGGCAAGACGCTCGGCATTTTCGGCTATGGCCTGATCGGCGAGCAGACTGCGCTGCGCGCCGCCGCTTTTGGCATGCGCACCATCGCCATCGCCCGCAGCCCGCGCGAAAAGGCACCCGCCCCGCTGGACTGGATGGGCACCCGCGCCGACATGGACCGGTTTCTGGCTGAAAGCGACTACATCGCGCTGGTCTGCGACCTCAATGCCGAAACGCTCCACGCCTTTGACAAGGCCGCCTTCGGCAAAATGAAACCGGGGGCCGTTATCGTTAATGTTGCGCGCGGGCCTGTGATCGAGGAGGAAGCGCTCTATGAGGCGCTGTCGACGAAACGCATCGCGGGGGCGGTCATCGACACCTGGTATATCTACCCCAACCGCCCGCTTCCCGGCGGCACTCCCGAAACAAACCCGCGCCCCTCGCGCTGTCCATTCCATGAGCTCGATAACCTTATCATTACGCCCCATTGCTCGGCCCCCACGCC
>JAATFR010000047.1 GCA_015655095.1 Hyphomicrobiales bacterium
ATGGTCAAGCCGGGCGGCCTGATGTTCGTCGCCACTCTCAACCGCACCCTCAAAGCCTGGTCCCTCGCCATCGTCGGCGCGGAATATCTGTTGCGCTGGCTCCCGGCGGGCACCCATGAATGGTCGAAATTCGTGACCCCCGCCGAACTCGCCGCCGATATCGCGGCAACGGGGCTCAGCGTCGCAGAACAGACCGGGGTGAGCTACAACCCGATCCTCGACCGCTGGTCGCTCACGGCGGATATGGCGGTGAACTACATGGTACTGTGCGAACGGCCCCTGTAAGGGGGCTGTTGCCCCTTACGTCTTATGAGGCAGGGGCGGGCTGCCCTCCTGGGCAAGAACAACGGACACCTGCCGCTCGCCGGAGACGGATGGAGGCAGAGGCGTCCCCCTGACCTTTTCGCGCATCAGCGTCATCAGGCCCGATCCCGCGATCAGCACCATGCCCGCCAGCATGGGCAGGTCCACACCGTCACCAAAAAGCAGATAGCCGAGCAGGATCGCCCAGAGCATCTGGCTGTACTGGGTCGGCCCGATATAGGCGACGGGGGCATGGCGGGCCGCATGGATCGTCAGGACACTGGCGAAGGCGGCCAGCAGGCCATAGCCCGCAAGCAGGGCCCACTGGATGGCGTCCGGGGCGACAAAGCCGGGCACCGTCAACAGGCCGCAGACCACGACCGCGCCCAGAATGCCTGCCCCGAAGAGTGAAACATGCTTTTCCCGCGCCCCGATGGCGCGAAAAGCCACCACCGATACAGACCCGCTAAGGCCTGCGAACAGCGCGCCCAGATGGCCGATGGAAAGCTCGCGAAAGCCGGGCCTTAGCACGATCAGAACGCCGATGAAGCCGATGGCCACAGCACCCCAGCGCCGGGCGCCGACCTTCTCCTTCAGGAACACGACCGACATGATGGTGATAAGGGTCGGCTGCAGGAAAATGAGGATGAAAGCCTCCGCCATCGGCAGATAGGTGAAGGCGGTAACGCTGCCGATCACCCCCACCGGATAGGCAAAAAACCTCACCAGCCAGAGCGGCCTGTTGGCGGTGGCGAAAATATCGCGCCAGCGATCTCCCCTGTTGAGGAGGAAGGGTGTGATCGCCAGAGCAAACACCGCGCCAAAGAAGGCCGACTCATAAGGCGGCAGCTTCCCCTCGATCAGCTTCACGCTGGCGTCGCTGAAGGAAAACACCGCAAAGGCCGCAAAGGCGAGCAGCACCCCTCTCGTCGTCTGATCTGGTGTCGATGTCATTGAATGAGTGTCTCGCTATCGGCGCGCAAGGAAACGCACCAGCAAATATCCACTCCTCTTATTTCAGCGGCATTAATCGCGCAATGGCGCAGCGTGACCGATGGAGCCCCATGGGATGCAGCCAATTCACCCATTTCCCGTCTCCCGCCACGCCTGACGGAAACCTCAGTCGCGCAAGACCCTCTCGATCCGCCTGTCCGGCACCAGCCAGAGCAGGATGACGGCGACGTAGAACGCCAGCGCCAGCTCCCGCGTGACGAAGGCGACCGGCACCGCCAGCGCATAGAGAATCAGGCTGATCTTGCCCTTGAGATTGCGGTCGGCGCTGACAGCGCGGGCAACGGCTGAGTCCTTTCCGTTGCAGGCGATGATCGCGCGCTCTGTCAGCTCATAGCCGACGGCCGCCATGCCCAGCACGACCCCGTAGGCGGCGACCGGCGCCGCCGCGAAATCCCCGGCGTTGAGCCAGCGGATCACGAACGGCACCAGGGACAGCCAGAAGAGCAGGAACATGTTGGCCCACAGCACTCGCCCGTCGATCCGCTCGGTCGCGTGCAGCATGTGGTGATGATTGTTCCAGTAGAGCCCGACATTGACGAACGACAGCACATAGGCGAGCAGGACCGGCACGCTCGCCCGCAGCGCCTCGAAGCTGCCATCCTCGGGCACCCGCAATTCCAGCACCATGATTGTAATGGCAATCGCCAGCACGCCATCGGTGAAGGCCGCCAGCCGCTCGGCGCCCATGCCGCTTCTCTTGCTCATATGTCCCCCATTCCCTCTTCTGCCACATCGCCCGCGCCCAGCGCTTCCGACAGCACCGCGCGCCCGGCGACCGTGAGTTCCGGCTTGCGCGTGCCCCTGCGCTCGAACAGAGCACGGGCGAGCTGCGCTTCCAGATTGGCGATGCCATGGCTGATGACCGAAACGGCGCGGTTGAGCCTGCGCCCGGCGGCCGCGAAGCTCCCGGCATCGACCACCACCAGAAACACATGAAGCTGTTCAAGGGTCGGCGTGCCGGGATTTGCCATTGTTCAATTCTTTCGAACAGTTTCGACGGAATTATCCCACTTCATCAAAGCCTGGCAAGGCCTATATCCACTCCATGAAACGACGCGGCCGCATCGATGCGGGCCGTTCGCACCATCAGGAGACTTGCCATGATCGAACTGCGTCCATTCGCTAAACTCGGCGGCGAGAACCACGGCTGGCTCGACGCCAAGCACCATTTCAGCTTCGCCAACTATCATGATCCAGACCGCATGCACTGGGGCAACCTCAGGGTCTGGAACGACGACATCATCGCACCCGGCACCGGCTTTCCGCCTCACCCGCACCGCGACATGGAGATCATCACCTATGTCCGCGAGGGCGCGATCACGCACGAGGACAATCTCGGCAACAAGGGCCGCACCGTGGCGGGCGATGTGCAGGTGATGTCCGCTGGCACCGGCATCGCGCATTCGGAATATAACCGCGAGGATGTGGCGGCGAAGATCTTCCAGATCTGGATCATCCCGACCCGCGGCGGCGAAAAGCCTTCATGGGGTACCAGGCCTTTCCCGAAAGCCGATCGCGGCGGCCGTTTCGTGACGCTTGCCTCCGGCTATGAGAACGACAATGACGCCCTGCCCATCCGCACCAATGCCCGGGTCGTCGGCGTGGCGCTGAAGGCGGGTGAAACAGTGGAATATCCGCTGGGCGCCACCCGCAATGGCTACCTTGTCCCCGCCTTCGGCGCAGTGGAAATCGACGGCGTGCGCGCCAACGCCCGCGACGGTGTCGCCATCACCGATGTCGACACCATCCGCATCACCGCCATCGAGGACAGCGAGATCGTCCTGGTCGACGCGGCGTGAACATGCCCGGCCCGGAGGAGACAATCCTTCGGGCCGGCCCGTCTGGCTGGCTGTCATCTCGCAGCGGGTCATTCATCCGGGACCTGGCCGGAAAACTGGAAGCACGGACAGCTTGACGATCTACCTACCAGAAGGTAGAAGTTTGTCATGGGCAATCTTTCAACGACTTCAGAAGAAATACTGGCTTCGGCGCAAAAGCTGATCGCTGCTGGCGGCTATAATGGATTCAGCTACGCGGACATCGCAGCTGAAGTGGGAATACGCAAGGCCAGCATTCATCACCATTTTCCGGGCAAGGCAGATCTGGTGCGGACGCTTGTACTGCGCTATCGCGAGCGCGCCGAAGTCGGCCTGGCCGAACTTGAGCGTAATGTGCCTGAACCGCTCGAACTCATTCAGGCTTACGCAGGCCATTGGGCCAGATGCATCGAAGATGCAAGCTTTCCATTTTGCGTATGCGCCATGCTGGCCAGCGAGATCCCGGCGCTTCCCAAAGAAGTAGCCGTGGAGGTACGAGCCTTCTTCCAGTCTCTCTCCGCGTGGCTGGCATCAGTCATGGAACGCGGAGAGCGGCAAGGTGCCCTGAATATTTCCGGTCCGGCCCGGGTGGAGGCAGAGACATTCATGGCGACTGTTCATGGCGCGATGCTATCGGCTCGCGCCTATGGAACGCCTGATGTCTTCGCCACCATTCTTGGCCCGGCCTTGCAAAGGTTGAAGCCGGAATAACCCCGGCAGCGGACGGTTAGTCCGCATCGACAAGAATATCGTCAGGCGCGCCAAGAAAAACTACCAACCAGTAGGTAAGGAGAGCAGGTCAGCTTACCTTGGACGGACATGATTCTGAAAATCCGCCGTTCATGCCTGCCAAACCCAAAGGAGACTAAGATGTTTGGAATCTCGCCCCTCGGCTGGGTGCACACGCTCGGCAGCCTGCCCGCCATTCCGCTGGCCATCTATATGTTTGCCCGTGAGGGACGGATCACCCCTCGCACAAGGCCCGGCGTCGCTTATCTCGTTTCTATGCTGATTGGCGCGGTCACGGTGTTTCTCGTCGCTCATCAGCCGGTGAGCTACGCGATTGGCGCAATAACGATCCTGCTGCTGCTCGCCGGATACGGCGTCGGTCGCATTCCGCTTTTTGGACGTGCGGGCGCCTACCTCGAAACAATCTTCCTCAGCCTGACGACATTCCTGCTGATGTTGCCGACGGTTACCGAAGTCCTGCGCCGTGTTCCAGACGGGCACCCCCTGGTTACCGATCTGCACTCGCCGCTTCTTCTCGGCTCTCAAGCCAGTCTCCTCGTCATTCTCATCGTTGGCCTGACAGCCCAGATCATCGATCTGCGCAGGCAGGGCAGGCTTGCGCCATCCGCC
>JAATFR010000109.1 GCA_015655095.1 Hyphomicrobiales bacterium
CCCGCCCTGACCCGGGTTTCCAGATCGCCGAGCCCACGAAAAATCTCGAAAGAAAGCTGCGGTAGCCGGTTGCCGAAGGCGGCAAGCGCCATATCCTCGAACACCACATAGGCGGTGCCACGATAGGCGGGCACATTGCCCGCGCCCTCCACAGCCTCGATCAGCGGATCGGGCAATTCCCCCTCGCCGCCCTGATGCAGCCGCCACTCCATCCCTGTGAGATCGAGCAGATTGCCATCGGCCCAGACCCGCCCGATCCGCATCACCGGCCCTTCGCAGAGCGACACCGCGAAGGAAACCGAATAGCTGTAGCTTGTCGTGCTGGCCCCGCTCCCGCCGCCGCTCCCCTTGCCGCCATGGCTGCCGCTTGTCACGGTCGTCACCGTTTCGCGAAACCGGGTCGCCCAGATCACCTGCCCCGAAAGGCGCACACGACCATAAGCGCGCGGAATGGGCGCGCCCTCGCTCGATGTCATCACCGTGAGTTCGGAAAGGCGCGGCCCTTCCTGATGGGCCACCGTCGCGCCGAACAGCGCCTGATCGATATAGCTTCCCGCCACCGCGCCCGCGAGCGAACCGAGCGTCGCCCCGCTCATGCCCAGCACCGTGCCGCCTGCCGGCATCAGCGCATTGCCTATCGCCGCCCCGGCCGTGCTCAGAAGAAGCGTCGCCATCCATCCTTCTCCCTTTAGAACCGGAACGAAAAAGCAAAAGCCATGCGTCGCCGCCAGCCCGCATCGAGTCCGGTTTCCGCCACTGCGTGGCCGGACCAGGCATGGATCATCCGCTGCCGGTCCACCAGCACGGCGGCGTGTTTGGCCGGGCCGTTCTCTTTCATGCGGAACAGCACAATGTCGCCCGCCAGCGCTTCAGCCAGTGCGATTTCATCGAGGTGGCGGCGCGCGGCTTCCGCCATCGTTTCCGCCCCCGTCCGCTCCGCCCAATCCGGCGAATAGGCGGGCATCTTTTCCGGCTCCACGCCATGGAGTTCGCGGTAGAGACCCCGGACAAGGCCCAGACAATCCGCGCCCACGCCCTTCATGCTTGCCTGATGGCGATAAGGCGTGCCGATCCATGCCCGCGCCCTTGCCACGATATCCTGACGGACCGCCTCATCCATTTTGGCTGCCGCCATCATTGACGCCTCCCGAGGCCGGAAAGGCCTGGACGAAATCATTGCCAGGCATATGCGGAAAGCCGCGAAAATTGATCTGATTGTTGAAAATCGCCCGGCAGGTCGAAAATTGCTTGTCGCAGCCGGCACGGATGCTGAAACCATCGCCGATGGCAATCGCCGACACGGGGTCCTGCCAAAGCTCGATGCCCACCACGCCGCCGCTCACCCCGTGGGATTTGACCTCGCAGGGAATGTCCACATTATCTCCGGTATTGAACTTGAGCAGCCCGCGCGTGAAAAAACCCGATGGATAGGCGCCGATCCCGCTGACGGTGAGTATGCGATTGCTGTCGACCGTGATCACCGCACCACCGCCCAGATAGCCGGGCCCTGTCGCATCGATGCCGCAGCGCGCATCGCCGAAGGTTGCGTCGCAGCCATATTGGTGCAGCCGTCCGGTGGACTGGTTGAGGACATGCGCAAGGCCGCGCACCTCCGCCTGAAAAGCGCCGCTGCCCCGGGACACTTCCCCGATGGTGCCCTTGCGCATCAGCACGCGCTGGCTCACGTCGCGCCAGTTGACGCGCCAGATTTCAACATCGGCATTATCAAACAGCCCGGCGGCCAGATCCCGCTCGCTCAGTTTCTCCGATTGCAGCGCGCCCGCGACATCGAGATTATAGACCGCGAGCCCGGCGCTGCTTTCCATCGCGCCCGCGCTCATGCCCGCCGCAGCCTCATGGGTCACCCCGTCAAAGCTGACGTCCACATCGCAGTCGGTGAAACCCAGCGCCAGGCCATCGCTGCGCATGATCTTCCAGCAGGTCGCAAGCGTCGTCGTACCCTCCGCCAGATGCCCGGCGAGAGCAGGAGAAAGATTTTTCATGAATCAGACCCTTATTTCGATCACCGGAATGTTCGGCAAGGACCCTGCCTTGAAGGCCGATATGTTCACTTCCAGAAAATCCGTGTCGAAGCGCACCGGCACATCGAACTCATAACCCGCCGTTATCGCTGTGCCAGCCGGGGGGATCTGACCGGCGAGAAACGTCACCCGCCCCGCATCCGTATCCATGGTGAAATGCGTGCCCGCGACCTTCTCCGCGCCGTTCACCGCAATGCGCACCGTGCCCGCCACCGGTTTGGCGATGGGCCTTGAATAGGTCTGGCTCCCTGAAACATAGAGCTTCACCAGATCGAACGCCGCCGTCGCCCCGTCACCGGTGCCGATGCGCTGGTCGCCAGGCAATGGTGTCGCGCCGGGCATGCCTGAGCGAAAATCCGCATGGTCCTTCCAGCGAAAACCGTAGAGCCTGCCATGGCGCGCTTCAAAAAAAGCGAGGACGCCATGGAGATCATCCAGTGTCGAAAGGCCGAGTCCGGCATTGTAGCGCCGTCGCGAATGAGCCCAGGGACTGTTGCGCTCCTCCCGGCCGGACCCGAGCGTCACAACTTCCGTGCGCCGCTCAGGCCCGCCGGTCGCCCCGAACGAAATCCGGGTCGGAAACCGTATGTCGTGAAATTCCATGCTGCCTCCCGATGCCGCCTGCAGGGCCGTCACAGATTGCGCGCGCCGCGCCCCGAAAGCCTCGACAGCATCGCCGCCATCTGCCCTTCCGAGCGGCGGAAACTGTCAGCGTCCGTTGCCGTCACATTGAAGATGATCTGGGATGCGGCCCCGCCTCCTTGCGAAGCAACACCCAACCGTCCGTCGCTGCCGCGCGTCAGAGGCAGGATCGCCTCGGCCCCAGCCTCACCTGCAAGGCCCATGCCCCCTCGCAGCGGGAACAGCATCGGCGAGTTGACCACGCCGCCCTGGGCAAAAGGACGAACCCGTCCACCGGAAAAAATATTTCCGTCGGCGCTCGCCACCATATTGGCGGCCACGCCTGAAAGAGATCCGGTCAGACTTGATGTGAAACTTTTCAGCGCCGAATTCAGCGCCAGCCGCGAAATATCCAATGCCAGCCCCTGCATGACGCTGGAGAGCGACTTTCCCTGTATAAGCGCGTCTGATAAGGCGGAGGCGAGACTTGACGAAAAGCTCCGGCTCGCCTGTTCGGCCCGGCGTTGCTCATCGACGACAAGACGATAGGTTTTCTGCGCCTCCTCGCCATAGGCCCGGGTTGCCGACGTCGCCTCCTGCATATCGGCGGCGGCCTGCCGCCCGTCGAGTGAACCTTCATCGTCAATCGCCATTTTCGTCTCCCTTGTCTGGGTAGGCTGCCTGCAGCGCGGAGAAGCTTTCGCGGCTGATCGGGTCGTTCGCCTGCAATCCATGCGCGGATGCGGCGGCGGAAAGCTCCCTTATGGTCATGCGCCAGAAAGCATCCGGCCCAAGGCGCAGATGCCCGAAACCGAAAGCCATCGCCTCGCGCCAGGGAAAGCGCGCCTCAGCCATCTTCCTGTCCGAAGGTCGCCGTCAGCAGCCGGGCGACGATCCG
>JAATFR010000315.1 GCA_015655095.1 Hyphomicrobiales bacterium
AATATATTCCTTCGGTTGAAAAGGGCCTGAAGATGCAGAAGGAAGACGGCGTGCTCGCCGGCTTCCCGACGGTGGACTTCGTGGCGCGCCTCGTGGACGGCAAATACCATGACGTCGACTCGAACGCGCTGACCTTCGAAATCGCCGCCAAGGCCTGCTTCCGTGAAGCGCTGAAGCTTGCCTCGCCGATCATTCTTGAGCCGGTCATGAAGGTCGAGGTGGTGACGCCCGAGGACAATCTGGGCGACGTCATCGGCGACATCAACCGTCGCCGTGGCCAGATCGTGGGCCAGCTTGAGCGCGGCAGCTCCATCGCCGTCGAGGCATCCGTGCCGCTGTCGGAAATGTTCGGCTATATCGGTCAGCTGCGCGGCATGACCAGCGGCCGGGCGTCCTACTCGATGGAATTCTCGCACTATGAGCCGGTGCCCCGGAATGTGCAGGACGAAATCGTGGCGGCGGCCCGCGCGAAGAGCGCCGCCTGAGCCTGAACGGCTGATTGCGGAACGGCCTAGAGCCGGTCAGCGCCCTGAATTGAGAAAGCCCGGTTCCCGCGATGGACCCGGGCTTTTGCCGTTCAGAGGCCTTGCGCCGCCGCCTCGAACTCCGCTTGTGTGTTGAGATTGGCGAAGGCTTTTTCATCGGGAAAATCGGCCCAGATGCCGCCAAGGCTTTCCAGCACAGCAGTAAGCGGCGGGTGTTTGCCGGGGCGCGAGAGCGCTCGCAGCGCCTTTCGGGTTTCGACGCGCCAGAGCGCGCAAAGCGGGTGGGGCCGCCGGGCGCGCCCGGCGATGAGGGGCGCATTGCCCAGTTCCGACAGGAAGCGCGCCGCCATTTCGCGAGGCAGGAACGGCGTGTCGCAGGGCACGGTCAACAAGGTTTCAAAGCCTTGCGCGGCGGCCCAGTCGAGCCCGGCCAGCACGCCGCTCAGAGGGCCTTGAGGCGCGTCCGGTGGATCGGGCAGGGCAGGCAGACCCAGAGGTCCGGCGGTGGTTTCAGGCCCGTTGATGGCGATGGCCTGACAGGTGGGCTGCAGGATCGCGAGGCTCCAGGCGATCAGGGGCTGGCCCCGGAAAGAGGCAAGGGCCTTGTTGGAGCCGAAACGGACGGCGCGGCCCCCGGCAAGCACGATGCCGGCCATCCCGCCTGTTCCAGCTCCGCCTCCTGACCTGCTTTCCTGCAATTTATCCCCGCTTTCCGGTTTCGCGTTATCCTTGGGCCTCAGCGGCCTGACCTGTCGCTTCGGTGGGCAGGCGACTGAGCCGGTATTTTATCCGGTGGTTCATTTTCGGGAGAATTAAATTCATGGCCGGTTCGGTTCGCGTGACCCGCTATCAATTCACCGACGCCGGTGTTGTGGCGGGCGAACGGGTGATCGCGCAGGAAACGCCGGTGGCGATCGTGCATGACGCGGCCACCTATGCGGTGATGATGGCGACCCCGGTGGATCTTGAGGATTTCGTGCTTGGCTTCAGCCTGACAGAAGGGGTTATCGCCAGCCTGGCGGATGTGCGGGAAATCGAGATCGTCGAGGCCGGGGCGGGCATGGAGGCGCGGCTATGGCTGGCGCCGGGCCGTTCCGCCCCTCTGGCCGAGCGCCGCCGCAGGCTGGCGGGTCCGACTGGTTGCGGGCTTTGCGGCATCGAGAGCCTTGAGGAAGCGGTTCGTCCGCTCGGTCTTGTCACTCAGGCCGGGCCCGTGGTCGGCTATGACGACATCATGGCGGCGATGGCGGCTCTTGCCGGGGCGCAGACGCTGGGGCGGGAGACGCGCGCCGTCCATGGCGCGGGCTTCTGGCGGCCAGCAGAGGGGCTGGTGGCCCTGCGCGAGGATGTGGGGCGGCATAATGCGCTCGACAAGCTGGCGGGCGCGCTGGCGCGGCAGGGCGAGGCGACGGACAATGGCATCGTGCTGCTGACGAGCCGGGTTTCGGTCGAGATGGTACAGAAAACCGCCGCCATGGGCGTCTCCGTTCTGGTCGCCGTCTCCGCGCCGACGGCGCTTGCGGTGCATATGGCGGAGGAGGCCGGAATTACCCTTGTTGCCGTTGCCCGGGCCGACGGTTTTGAGGTTTTCACCCACTTTCACCGGGTAGCTGGTATGATGGAAAACGGGCAACAGCTTCTGAAAGGACGCGGCAGCCATGTCTGACAAACCCTCATCGACACATATCGAGGAGCCGGAGGCCGGCCCGCAGTTCGAGCCCTATGAATCGCCCGCAGGCGGCTGGGGCGCATTGCAGGCGACGGCTCGGGCGCTCAGGGAACAGAGCATTGTCATGAAGGGGTCGCGCGCCCTTCTTTCCATGAACCAGCCCGCAGGCTTTGACTGTCCCGGCTGCGCCTGGCCCGACCCCAAGCATACCAGCTCATTTGAATTCTGCGAAAACGGGGCGAAGGCCGTTTCAGCCGAACTGACCAGCCGTCGGGTGACCCGCGAGCTTTTCGCGGCCTACAGCGTTGCCGAGCTGGAGCAGAAGAGCGATTACTGGCTTGAAGAACAAGGTCGGTTGACCGAGCCCATGCAATATGACCCCGAGACGGATCATTTTGTGCCGGTAAGTTGGGAGGATGCTTTCGATCTCATCGGACAGGAATTGCGCGCGCTCGACAATCCTGACGAGGCGGAGTTCTACACCTCGGGTCGGACCTCGAACGAGGCGGCCTTTTTGTACCAGTTGTTCGTACGCCGCTACGGCACCAATAATTTTCCCGATTGTTCGAACATGTGCCATGAGGCGTCGAGCGTCGGGCTTGCCGCCAGCATCGGCATAGGCAAGGGGACGGTGACGCTCGATGATTTTGAACATGCTGATGCGATTTTTGTGATCGGCCAGAATCCGGGGACCAATTCGCCGCGCATGATGACGGAACTGCGCAATGCGTCCCGGCGCGGGGCGGCCATCGTCGCCATCAATCCGCTCAAGGAGCGGGCGCTGGAGCGCTTTGCCTCGCCGCAGGACCCTGTGGAAATGGCGACGCTCAGCGCCACCCGCATCGCCAGCGAATATTGCCAGGTGCGCATCGGCGGCGACATGGATGTGCTCAAGGCGATCATGAAGATGGTGCTCGAAGCGCACGACAAGGCTATGACCTCAGGCGGCGCGCCGGTGCTGGACCTTGCCTTCATTGAGAAACATACGACTGGCTTTGAGGCGCTGGCGGAGAATATCCGCAAGGTCGAATGGGACGATGTGCTGCGCCTCTCGGGCCTGCCTCGGGCACAGATCGAACGGATCGCGCAGATC
>JAATFR010000376.1 GCA_015655095.1 Hyphomicrobiales bacterium
ATAGCCCGCGAGGATCACGCCATTGTCCGGCGAGCCCAGATAGTTGACGGTGAGCCACATCGGGAAAGTCAGCGCCAGCGCCAGCCCCGCGAACACCCAGGCGGCCAGAAACTTGCCGAGCACGGCGGCCCATAGCGGCACCGGCAGCGTCAGCAGCAGTTCGATCGAGCCGGTGCGCCGCTCCTCCGCCCACAGACGCATCGAGATCGCCGGGATCAGGAACAAATAGAGCCAGGGGTGGAAGTTGAAGAAAATGCTGAGGTCCGCGTTGCCGCTCTCGAAGTAGCCACCGAGATAGAAGGTGAAGCTGCCCATGGCGAACAGGAAGATGACGATGAAGACGAACGCGAGCGGCGTCGCGAAATAGCCGCCGAGTTCGCGGCGGAAGACAGCAAGCATCTCGTTCATGCGGCGGCTCCTGGCTTCGTCTGTTGGCCGGACTGGTCGCCCCGGGTGAGACGGCGGAACACCTCGTCCAGCCGGCCGGGCTCGCGATAAAGCGCGCGCACCTGCCAGCCCCGCTCGCGCACGAGACGCGAAACATGATCGACGAGGCTGGTGTCAGCCTCGCCTTGCGCGGTCGTGAAAAGCGTGAAAATCGTTTCCGGTCCGCGCCGGATTTCCTCGACCGCGGCGACGCCATGGACCGCGCGGAGCAGAAGGGCCGCCTGTTCGGCAAGCGACGTGTCGAGGGTGATCGAGACCGCGTTGTGATAGCGCGAGCGGGCCAGAAGCTCACCCGGCGTGCCATCTGCAACGATCCGGCCCCGGTCGATGATCAGCGCCCGGGTGCAGATGGCGTCGACCTCTTCGAGAATATGGGTGGAAATCACGATGGCCTTGTGTCGCGCCATCGCGCTGATCAGTTCGCGGACCTGATATTTCTGGTTGGGGTCGAGCCCGTCGGTCGGCTCGTCCATGATCAGCACGGGCGGATTGTGCAGGATCGCCTGCGCCAGCCCGACCCTTCGGCGATAGCCTTTCGACAATGTGTCGATGGGCTGGTCCAGCACCTGCTCCAGTTCGGTCGCGTTGATGGCGCTGGTGATCGCCTGGTCCGCGTCCTGCCCGGAAAGGCGGCGGATGCGGGCTATGAAGCGCAGGAAGCCGCGCGGCGTCATCTCGGGATAGGCGGGCGCGCCTTCAGGCAGGTAGCCTATGGCGCGCTGGGCCGAGAGGCGTCGGGACTGGACATCAAAGCCGCAGACGCGGATATCGCCTTCGCTCGGCGTGAGGAAGCCCGTCGCCATCTTCATGGTGGTGGATTTGCCTGCTCCGTTAGGGCCGAGGAACCCCAGCACCTCGCCGCGCGCGACATTGAAGCTGACCTGATCGACCGCCGTGAAGGGGCCAAACCGCTTTACAAGGTTGTGTATTTCAATGAGCGGCCCGGCAGGGCTGCTGTCACTCGTGTGAACCACCGTACTGGCTATGACGCCACTCCCTTTACCCCGATCCCGTCCCCTGCCGCCAGATATGCTCCCGGTCGGCCCCGCATGGCGGGTCTGACTGTTTAGGCCACGCCACGCCTTTGCATCAAGTGAAGAATGAGTCATCGGTCCGGCTCTCTCCGGCCCTAAATCCTGTGACATGCTCTGAAAAGCCAAAAGACCCGAAGCTGGGGGGAGCTTCGGGTCTCTCTTGGGGCAGTTGTCTCTTCCTTGGGGGAGAGGGCCCGGTTCTTTCCCGAGCCGGTGGGGCTGGGGGGCTGATGAAAACCGGAACAGGTCAAAACCGGGCTTGAGGCAACGATCACAAGATGCCCCCGCAGTGTGTCCCGCAAAGGGCTGAATAAAGGCCATATTGTGAAACTTCGGAGATGCCGGTTTTACGGTGAATCTGCCGTTTTTGCCCTTCCGGCGAACCATTTTGAGGGCTTTCTGCCTGTGGGCCTGCGATCAACAAAAAGCCCGGGTCTCGCGACCGGGACTTTTCCTAAAGCGAATGCTGGATATAAGCGGTTTCGCCGTTTCAGGCGCTGGCGCGGGCTTCTGCGCGGGCGTCGGCCTGCTCGCGCATAGTCTGGCGCATGGCCTTCTGGAGTTTCTCGAAGGCGCGCACCTCAATCTGGCGTACACGTTCGCGGCTGATGCCATAGCGCTGGGAGAGGTCTTCCAGCGTGGCGGGCTCATCCTTCAGGCGGCGTTCGGTCAGAATGTCCAGTTCGCGCTCGTTCAGCATGTGCATGGCTTGCTGGAGCATCTGGTGACGCAGCTGCATTTCTTCATTGTCGCCCAGCTCGCTTTCCTGATCCGGACTGTCATCAACGAGCCAATCCTGCCATTCGCCGCCTTCCGCGTCGGCGCGCAATGGCGCGTTGAGCGAATTGTCAGGTCCGGCAAGGCGCCGGTTCATGCTGATGACCTCATCCTCGGTCACGCCGAGCTTGGTCGCGATCAACGCCACCTGCTCGGGGTGGAGGTCGCCTTCCTCAATCGCCTGAATCTGGCCCTTGACCTTGCGCAGGTTGAAGAAAAGCTTCTTCTGCGCCGCCGTGGTGCCCATCTTCACCAGCGACCAGGACCTGAGGATGTATTCTTGAATGGACGCGCGGATCCACCACATGGCGTAGGTGGCCAAGCGGAACCCCTTGTCGGGCTCGAACTTCTTCACCGCCTGCATCAGGCCGACGTTGCCTTCCGAGATCACTTCCTCGATCGGCAGGCCGTAGCCGCGGTAGCCCATGGCGATCTTGGCCACCAGGCGCAGGTGGCTGTTGACCAGCTGGCGCGCAGAATCGAAGTCCTGATGCTCTCGCCAGCGTTTGGCGAGCATGAACTCCTCTTCCCTCCCCAGCATGGGGAATTTGCGGATGTCAGACAGGTACCGCGACAGGCCGCCCTCAGGCGACATGACAGCGAGGGACGCAGTGGCCATATGTGTATTATATCCCCTTGGGAGCGTGGCGCGCACTGCGTTGTGAGAACCCACCCCGACAACTGGCTAAATGGGTGTTCGTTGCGCGTCTTTTAAGACGACCAACG
>JAATFR010000026.1 GCA_015655095.1 Hyphomicrobiales bacterium
GCTTCAGCGAAAGCGATGGATTTACCCCTGTGACGCACCCAGCCCTCGCCGATGAAAGTGCCGGGATCGGCGCGGCCGATAAAGCTGGTCTTCATCTCAAGCGTCACCTGCGGCGTATCGGCTTCCCGATGGGTGGCGCGCACGGCATGGCCGCACAAGCCATCCAGCATGGCGGCCAGAAAACCGCCATAGATGCGCCCCCCGCGATTGATGAAATTTTCACCCGCCACATAGGATGCGCGCACATAACCCCGGACCGGGTCGACCTCTATCACCTTTTTGCCAAGCGTGATGGCGGCGGGTGATTCCCATTCCTGCTCTGCTGCATCCATGCCCGTCACTCCACTTTCGAAAAGCCTTCAGGCCCGGCGGTGTCGCCGGGCCCATATTGTCAGGCAGCGGCGCTTGGGCGCTGGCTCATCCGCTCGTACCAGGCTGCGATGTTCCGGTTTTCCGGGTTCAAGGGCTGTCCGACCAGAGTACCAAAAGCGAGGAAACAGAAGAGCAATATATCGGCCAGCGTCAACTTCTCGCCCGCCAGAAAGGTCCGCCCCTCGATCAGCCCGTCGATCCAGGTCAGTTGTTCCTGAGCGATCGTCTTGAGATCCTCGGCTGCCTGGGGAATGCAGTGAACCCGGCTCTCGAACATCGGCAGGCCAAGGGAAAAACGGAAACCGTTGGTCAGCGGCTCGGCCACATTGAGATCGACCCGGCGCGTCCAGCGGCGGGCCTCCGCGCGTTCCTCCGGCGTTATGCCGATGAGCGAGGCGCCTGGAAACTTCTCGTCGAGATATTCGCAAATGGCGGTGATTTCGGTCAGGATTGAGCCGTCGTCCAGCTCAAGGGCCGGAAGCTGGCCAGCTGGATTGATCGTCAGATAGGGCTCACGGCGGTTTTCGCCTCCCATCAGGTCGATCTCCACCAGAGGCAGTTCGATCCCCTTTTCCTTCATGAACATGCGTACGACATGGGGATTGGGGCCGACAGAATTGTAAAGCTTCATGGGTTCTCCTCCGGTTTTGGCGAGGCCTCTTTGGGCCCTTGCTCAAGTTCACTCCTTTACCTGAAAGCCGCTTGAGCCGCCATCCGATTTGGGTGTTTGCCCCAATATTGCTGGCGGCTCATGGGCCGGCGGTGTAAAAGGACCCCGTTTCCAAGCCCTCCCCAGAGGTCCCCCCAGGCGGCAAGAGTGTGTGCGTGACTGATCCTCGAGCGGACGAGCGCAAATCTCGTATCTTTTATGGCTGGTACGTTGTTGCGGTCGTGTTCGTCATCATGACGGTGAGCTGCGGCCTCGGGTTCTACAATCTGTCCGTCTATCTCAAGGCTTTCGTCACCCATAACGGCTTTTCGGTCGAAGCGACCTCCACGGCGACGTCGATTTTCTTTCTCGCGGCCGGAGTGTCGGGACTGGGGGTTGCCACCCTTATCGACCGGTTCGACGCGCGCTGGTGCATCACCGGCTCGACCCTGCTGATGGCAATCGCGATCGCGGGCGCAGGCTACGTGACGTCCCTGTGGCAGCTCCACCTCTTTTACGCAATCTTCGGCGTCGGCTATTCCGGCTGCGCGCTTATCCCGGGCACGACCATCGTAGCCCGCTGGTTCACAAGGCGGCGCGCGCAGGCCATCGCCTATGCCTCCACGGGCCTTTCTCTTGGCGGCATCCTGTTCACGCCGCTTAGCGTGCAACTGATCGAGAGTCTGGGGCTCAAGGGCGCCTCACCCCTGATGGCGATCATTCTGATTATCGGCATTATCCCGATCACATGGCTGCTGCTGCGCTCTCACCCCGGCGATATGGGGCTGACGCCGGATGGGGATGCGCCCCGGCTCGCCGCCGACGGCAGCCTGCTGCCGCCCGATGGCACCGATTTCCGCACCGCCATCCGCAGCCGCTTTTTCCTGCTGTTCACCATCGCCTATGTGTTTGCCATGATGGCGCAGGTCGGCAGCCTTGCCCACCAGTTCCGCCTTATTTCGCTGCGTACAGGAAGTGACCATTGGGGCGCCATCGCCGTCTCGGTCATGGCGGCATCAAGCATCACCGGCCGGCTTATCGGTGGCTCCCTGCTGCGTTACGTTCCCCACAAAACCTATGTCTTGTCGCTGTTCACGCTCCAGGGAATTGCTTTCGTATTTTTTGCGACGACCCAGGGAACGGTGGCGCTCCTCTGCGTTTCGGCGCTGTTCGGCTCCACGGTCGGCAATCTCCAGATGATGCAGCCGCTGGTGCTGGCGGAAGCCTTCGGCCTCAAGGCCTATGCCCGCATCCTGTCGCTGGCGCAGATGGTCACCACCTGCGCCAATGCGCTGGGGCCTATTCTGCTCGGCGTGCTCTATGAGCGCGCAGGCGGTTATGGCACCGCCTACCTTGCCATCGCCTGCCTGTCTGTGCTTGCTTTTATAGCGCTCTATTTCGGCGGTCCGGTCCCGACCCACAGGAACAAGGCGGAAGAACCCTATGGCCCGTAATTTCGGCCCCGATGTCATTCTCGATAATCCGGCCTTCATCCATGAAACCGCGCTGGTCTATGGCAAGGTCCATATTGGCGAGGGCGCCTCATTGTGGCCCTATGTGGTGATCCGCAGCGAGATGTATGAGGTCCGCATCGGCCAGCGTACCAATATCCAGGACTTCGTCATGGTTCATGTCGGCGCGCTGACCCCCACGATCATTGGCGATAATTGTTCAATCACCCATCACTGCACGATCCATGGCGCGGAAATCGGGGATAACTGCCTGATCGGCATCAACTCGACCATCATGGACGGGGCCAGGATCGGCGTGAATTCCATTGTTGCAGGCCACTCCATCGTGACCGAGAACACAATTATCCCCGAAAATTCGATTGTCGCGGGCGCGCCGGCCAAAGTCATCCGTACCCGTGACAACCGGATTGCAAACATGATGAATGCGCATTTCTATTATGAGAACGCGCTGGCCTATGGCCGAGGCGACCATCGCGTGGCGACGAACCCTGCCTATGCGGCAGCCAGCGCCGAACTCTATGCCCTGCTCACGGCCTCCTGAATGTAGTTCCTTGCCTGCCCCTGAACCTCTTGCCTGGATGAGATTGTCATGAAGTTGCCTTCCAATTTCTACAAGCCGCTTGCCATCGGCGCGCCCGAGCCCTACCGGGAACTGCCAGTCGCAACCGAGCGCATGATCCATTTCTTCCCCGGCCATAACGAGAAGGTTCGCGCCAAGATCAGCGAAACCATTCCGCTGGTGGACGTGCTGCTCGGCAATCTGGAAGACGCTATTCCGGCTGACGCCAAGGAAGCGGCGCGGCGCGGCTTCATCGAGGTCGCCAAAAGCCATGATTTCGGCTCCACGGGCCTGTGGTCCCGCATCAATCCCCTGAACAGCCCCTGGGTACTCGA
>JAATFR010000413.1 GCA_015655095.1 Hyphomicrobiales bacterium
CCGGCCCGCGCGAAGACATGCCGGAGTGGCTGAAAAAGATCGCCACGCCGCCCCTGTTTGCCGATCCCGACAGTATCGCGACGGTGAACCACCGGGTCGGCGTCTCCCTCGGTCAGGTGATATTCACCCCCGAAGATACGCAGGTCCGCCAGCCGATTTACACGGATCGCTCCTATTCGGCCTGGACTCACCTCACCTTCTCGCTGCTGAGTGTGCGCACCACGGCGCTGGGCTCGGCCTGGCAGGATCGCTGGAACCTCGACGTCGGCATGGTCGGCCCCGCCGCTATGGGGCGGCAGGTGCAGAACGAGTTTCACCACCTGGTCGGTGTGGATACAACCAAGGGCTGGGACAACCAGATCAAGACCGAGCCGGGCCTTAACCTCACTTTCGAGCGAGCCTGGCGCTCCAGCGTCTTCGATACGCCGCAGATTCTGGGCATGGGCACCGATTTTATTCCCTACGGCATGGTTGCGCTCGGCAATATCTCGACCCTCGCGGGCGTGGGCGGCACCTTCCGCATCGGCCCCAATCTGCCGGATGATTTCGGCCCCACCCGCATCTATCCCGGCATCGGCGGTTCGGACTGGTTTCACACCTCGAAAGGCTTCAGCTGGTATTTTTTCGGCGGCTTTGAAGGCCGTGCGGTCGCCCGCGATATTTTCCTCGACGGCAACACTTTTCGCGACAGCATGAGCGTGGACAAGAAACCGCTGGTCGGCGATCTGCGCGCCGGCGTCGTGGTCGTGCTGGGCCGGGCGCGGTTGAGTTTCACACAGGTTTTCCGCTCGGAAGAGTTCCGCGGACAAGATGGCCCCGATCAATTTGGTTCGCTATCGCTCAGTCTGGCGCTATAAACGCCTCTGAACGAAATCAAAAAATAACAAGGCCAAAATTCAGGGAACGAAACCATGACAGTCATGCCGATCGGGCGGATTCCCGCCTTTTGGGCTGAGCGCAACCCGGATGCGCCCGCACTCAGCCATGAAGGCGAAACCATCACACGAGAGGCTTTCGAGCGCCGCACAAACCGCCTCGCCCGTGCCTATGAGGCGCTGGGTGTCCGTGAGGGCGATCTGGTCACCATCGGCCTGCCCAATGGCATCGAATTTTTCGAGGCCTGCTTTGCCACATGGAAGCTTGGCGCGACGCCCCAGCCGATTTCAGCCCGCCTGCCCCGCATCGAGCGCGAGATGATCGTCGAGGTCGGCAACCCTCGTCTGGTCGTGGGTGTGCCGCAGGGCACCCATGGCGATACGATCTGCCTGCCCATCGGTTTCACACCCGATCCGGCCCTTTCCGATGAGCCGCTGCCGGAGCGGATTTCGCAGTACTGGAAAGCCCCGACCTCAGGCGGCTCCACAGGCCGTCCCAAAATCATCGTCTCCAATGATCCCGGCCTGTTCGATCCGATGGAAAAGGCGCTCCAGATGGAAATCGGCCGCACCCAGCTCGTGCCTGGTCCGCTTTACCATAATGGCCCCTTCTCCTTCTCGATGCGCGGCTTCTGCTCCGGCAACCACATCATCATCATGACCCGCTTCGATGCCGAGGAAACGCTGGGTTTGCTTGCGAACCATAAGGTCGACTGGGTCAATCTCGTGCCGACCATGATGCACCGCATCTGGAATCTGCCCGCTGAAACCCGCAACAAATATGATCTCTCGTCACTGCGCATCGTCCTCCATCTGGCTGCGCCCTGCCCCGCATGGCTCAAGGAGGAGTGGATCAACTGGCTCGGGCCCGCCCGCATTCATGAACTTTATGGCGGCACTGAAGCGCAGGGCTTCACCTGGATCACCGGCGAGGAATGGCTTCAGCACAAGGGCTCGGTCGGCCGCATCGGAGCAGGCTCACAGGTCAGGATCGTCGATGAGGCGGGCAATATCCTGCCAACGGGCGAGATCGGGGAAGTCTTTTTTATGCCCGACAGGGGCCCCGGCAGCACCTACCATTATATCGGCGCAACGCCCAAACAGATCGATGGCGGCTGGGAATCCATCGGCGATGTCGGCTGGCTCGATGAGGATGGATATCTTTATCTCGCAGACCGCCACACCGACATGATCCTGAGCGGGGGCGCGAACATCTATCCAGCCGAAATCGAGGCCGCGATCGAAGCCTTTCCCGGCATCCGCTCCTCCTGCGTCATCGGCATCCCGGACGAGGACATGGGCAATCTTGTCCACGCCATCATTGATGTGCCGGAACCCATCGACACCGAAGCTCTCGCCAGCCATCTGGCCGAGCGTCTGGTTCGCTACAAGATTCCGCGCACCTTCGAATATGTGAGCGAGCCCCTGAGGGACGATGCGGGCAAGGTGCGCCGTTCGCAACTCCGCAAGGAACGGATCGGGACAGAGGCTTCCTAAACTGCGGCCTTCGTGCCCAGCTCAACGACCCGGTTCGGCGGCAGTCCAAAAAACTCCGTCGGACCGAGAGCATAATCCGTCAACAGAATGAACAGCCGCGATTGCCAGCGCGGCATGGCTGAAGGCTTGGCGGGCACCAGCGTCTGGCGGCTGACAAAATAGCTGGTTTCCATAGGTGGAAATTCAAGACCATAAGGACGGCATCGCACCAGTTGCTGGGGCACGTCAACCGTCTGCATGAAGCCATGGCGGATCTCGATCCGGGCAAAGCCATTATCCAGTATTTCGACCTTCAACATCTCGTCCAGCGGCACGCGCGGGCTGTCCTCGACACTGACGCGCAGCATCGCCACGCGCTGATGCAGCACCTGATTGTGCTTGAGATTGTGCAGCAGCGCGGTCGGCACGGAATCGAGATCGGCGGTCAGGAATACGGCAGCGCCCTTGACGCGCGGTATCTTCTGATCCGACAGGCGCTCGATGAAGGAGCGCAGCGGCACGGCGCCGTTGAGGAAGCGGCGGGCGAGAATCTGGCGGCCCCGCCACCATGTCCGCATCACCATGAACATCAGGATGCCGATCATGATGGGCAGCCAGCCGCCCTGCTCGACCTTGACCAGATTGGGAATGAGAAACGAGAAATCGAGAAAGGCGAAAGCGCCGCAGAGCGCGATGGCGGGCAGGAAGCCCCAGCCCTTGATCCGGCGCACCACGACGAAAAACAGGAAGGTGGTGAGCACCATGGTGCCGGTGACCGCCACACCATAAGCCGCGCCCAGATTGGCCGAACTCTTGAACGTGAGCACGGTCGCCAGCACGCCCAGCATCAGCGCGGTGTTGACCTGCGGCACGAACACCTGCCCCACCTCCGATGCCGACGTATGAAGCACGCGCAGGCGCGGCAGCCAGCCAAGCTCAACCGCCTGACTGGTCATCGAGAAAGCCCCTGAAATGACCGCCTGCGAGGCGATGATGGCGGCCAGGGTGGCGAGTCCGACCATGGGCAAGCGCAACACCTCGGGCACCAGCAGGAAAAAGGGGTTGGCGATCGCGGCGGGATCGGCCAGCAGCAGCGCGCCCTGCCCGAAATAATTGAGAGCAAGCGCGGGCCAGACCATGGCAAACCAGACCCGCCGGATCGTATTGCGGCCGAAATGGCCCATGTCGGCATAAAGCGCCTCAGCGCCGGTGACGGACAGCACCACCGCGCCAAGGAGTTCGAAGGGTGCGATGTGGCCGCTGAACAGGAGCCGAACGCCATAAACGGGATTGAGCGCCTTCAATACCACCGGATTGTTGACGATGCCATAAATGCCCAGGGCCGCGATGGCGATGAACCAGGCGATCATGATCGGCCCGAACCAAGCCCCTATCCCCGCCGTGCCGCGCTTCTGGGCCAGGAACAGAACGACCAGCAGGACGGCGGCGATCGGCGTCGCGCTCTGGTCCAGAACCGGGGAAATAACATGAAGGCCCTCGACCGCCGAAAGCACGGAAATCGCGGGCGTCAGCACCCCGTCGCCATAAAACAGTGCCGCGCCCAGCATCCCCGCAGCGATGATGACGGTGGCGGAGGGCCGCGTGGCGCCTTTTCCCTTGCGCGCGATGATGGCGGCAAGCGCCATCGCCGCAAGGGCGAGCACGCCACCCTCACCCTTGTTGTCGGCGCGCATGACAAAGATGACGTATTTGACCATCACCACCAGCGTCAGGGCCCAGAATACCAGTGAAAGAATGCCCAGCACGCTGGCCTCACCGGCTTTCAGCCCCACCACCGGATCAAAACATTGGCGGATCGTATAGAGCGGGCTTGTGCCAATATCGCCAAAGACGACCCCGATGGCCGCAGCATGAAGAGCAAGCCCTTTACTCGGCTGCTCCCGGGACGAGACGATGCTCAACAGTCCAGCCTCCGGCTGTCGCAAACGGGAGGCAAAGGGATACGCAACAGGTCACGGCGGGTCAAGCTACCCATATCGCGCGTTGTCGAGGCCCCAACCCCTCTGGTAGAGCAACAGTACAGTAACTTCAAATCAACAGTATAGCCCCGAGGGAGGATACCATGTCCGCAGAATCGAAAGCCGGCGACGAACCCATCATTCTGGTCGAGAAAAAGGGTGAAATCGCCCTTGTGACCCTCACTCGCCCCAGGGCGATGAATGCGCTCTCCCGGCCGCTGCGCCCCGCCATCGCCGATACTTTCGAGGCGCTGGAGGCCGATCCCGCCGTCCGTGTGGTCGTGCTGACGGGGGCGGGCAAGGCGTTTTGCGCAGGCCTTGACCTCAAGGAACTGGGGCAGGACGCCAGCGCGGCGGGCGGGGAAGCGGCGGGTGGCGTCAACGCCACCATCAACGACAAGGACCCAGTTACCTCCATCAACCGCTTCTCCGGCCCGGTCATCGGCGCCATCAATGGCGTTGCCATCACCGGCGGTTTTGAGCTGGCGCTTGCCTGCGACGTGCTGATCTGCGCGCCCGAGGCCCGCTTCGCCGACACCCATGGCCGGGTCGGCATTCTGCCGGGCTGGGGCCTGTCGCAGAAACTGTCGCGGGCCATCGGCCTCTATCGCGCCAAGGAACTGTCGCTGACGGGCAATTTCCTGTCCGCCGCACAGGCCGCCGAATGGGGCCTCGTCAACCGGGTGGTGCCCGCCGGCGAGCTTGTCACCACCAGCCTCAGGCTGGCGGAAGACATGCTGACCCTCGTGCCGGAATGCCTGACCGGCTACAAGAGCCTGATCAATGAGGGCTTTGCCCAGTGCTTCGGCGATGCGCTTGCCACCGAAAAGCGCGTTTCCGGCGCGGCCAACAAAGCCGTCTCCTCATCGGCCATCGAGGAGCGGCGCGAAG
>JAATFR010000114.1 GCA_015655095.1 Hyphomicrobiales bacterium
CAGCTCGATCCGGTCCGCGATTTCGTCGTGCATGTGGATTTCCTGCGCGTCGGCGCGCACTCGACCATCCATGTCTCGGTGCCAGTCCATTTCACCCATCAGGATGTGTCGCCGGGCCTCAAGGCCGGTGGCGTGCTCAACATCGTGCAGCATGAAATCGAACTGATTTGCGCGCCCGACGCCATTCCTGAGTCCATCGACATCGACCTGTCGAAGTCGGAACTGGGCGACTCGATCCACATTTCGCATGTGACCCTGCCCAAGGGCGTGGCCTCCGCGATTGCCGACCGGGACTTTACCATCGCCACGATCGCGGCCCCTGCCGGGCTCGTTTCGGAACAGAATGCCGAGGGTGAGGCCGCTGCGGCTGCCGAAGACACCAAGGCCTGACCGCCCGGAGGGATTGAGCGATGATCCTTCTGGTGGGTCTCGGCAATCCGGGCGCCAAATATGCCCGCAACAGGCATAATATCGGCTTTATGGCGGTGGACGTGATTGTCCGCCGCCATTCCTTTTTGCCGGAGCGCAAGGCCTTTCAGGGCCTGATCTCGGCAGGCCAGCTCGGGCCTGAAAAAGTGATCGCGCTCAAGCCCCAGACCTTTATGAACGAAAGCGGCCGTTCGGTCGGCGAGGCCATGCGCTTCTATAAGCTGGAGCCGAAAGATGTCGTCGTGTTCTATGACGAACTCGATCTGCCGCCGGGCAAGCTGCGCGTGAAGACGGGTGGCGGGGCGGCGGGGCATAATGGCATTCGCTCGATCATGGCGCATATCGGGCCGGATTTCCGCCGTATTCGCCTCGGCATCGGCCATCCGGGCCACAAGGAGCGCGTGCTCGGCCATGTGCTCGGCGATTTCACCAGATCGGATGAGCCCTGGCTCATCCCCTTCCTTGACATCATCGCGGACGAAGCGCCGTTGATCGGTGAAAACAAGGACCAGACATTCGCAAACCGCGTGCACCTGACGCTCAATCCGGAACCGGAAGGGCGCGAGGGCAAGGCGGAACCTGAGAAAAGCAGAAAGTAACGATTATGGGTTTCAAGTGCGGCATCGTCGGCCTGCCGAACGTCGGCAAATCCACGCTCTTCAATGCGTTGACGCAGACGGCGGCGGCTCAGGCCGCGAACTATCCGTTCTGCACCATCGAGCCCAATGTGGGCGAGGTGGCGGTGCCCGACACCCGGCTGGAACCGCTGGCGAAGGCCGCCGGATCGCTTGAGATCATTCCGGCCCGGCTCACCTTCGTGGATATCGCCGGGCTTGTGCGCGGCGCCTCAAAAGGCGAGGGGCTTGGCAACCAGTTCCTCGCCAATATCCGCGAAACCGACGCCATCGCCCATGTGGTGCGCTGCTACGTCGACGAGGACGTCACCCATGTCGAGGGCCGCATCGACCCCGTCGCCGACATCGAGACCATCGAGACCGAACTGATGCTGGCCGACCTTGAAAGCCTCGAAAAGCGCGTCGTCGCGACCGAGAAAAAGGCCAAGGGCGGCGACAAGGACTCAAAACAGTTGCTCGACCTGATGAATGCAGCGCTGGTCCTGCTGCGCGAGGGCAAGCCCGCGCGTCACGTGGCCGTGGACGAGGAAGATCGCAAGGCGTGGGAGGGGCTCAACCTGCTGACCACCAAGCCCGTGCTCTATGTCTGCAATGTGGATGAGGCGTCGGCCGCCACCGGCAATGATTTCTCGCGCAAGGTGGAAGAGCTTGCCGCGACCGAGGGCGCCGTCGCCGTGGTCATATCGGCCCAGATCGAATCCGAGCTTGCCCAGCTCGACAATGCGGAGCGCAGCGAATATCTGCGTGATATCGGGCTGGAAGAACCCGGCCTCAACCGGCTGATCCGGGCGGGCTACGGGCTTCTTCACCTGCGCACCTATTTCACCTGCGGCCCGAAGGAAACACGGGCCTGGACCATCCATGCGGGGTTTCGCGCACCGCAGGCCGCCGGCGTCATCCACACCGATTTCGAAAAGGGCTTCATTCGCGCTGAGACTATCGCCTACACTGATTACGTGGCGCTCGGCGGTGAGGGCGGCGCGAAGGAAGCTGGTAAAATGCGGCTCGAAGGCAAGGAGTATGTGGTGCAGGATGGCGACGTGATGCACTTCCGCTTTGCCAATTAAAAAAACAAGGGAGGCGCGATGCCCCGGCCCGTCTGGTACTGGGAGGATTTCAAGGTCGGAGAGGTGATCGAGTTCGGGGAGAAACGCGTCTCCCGCGACGAGATCATCGAGTTTGCGAGTGAGTTCGATCCCCAGCCTTTCCATTTGAGCGAGGAGGCGGGCAAGGCCTCCATCCTTGGCGGTCTCTGCGCCTCGGGCTGGCACTCCTGCGCCATGCTGACGCGCTTGATGTGCGATGAATATCTGCTCGACAGCAGCTCCATGGGCGGGCCCGGCATGGAAGAGGTGCGCTGGCAAAAGCCCGTCTATGTCGATGACATATTGCGGGTGCGCCGCACGGTGCTGGAATCGCGTCCCTCGGGCAGCCGTCCACATGCGGGCCTGACCAAAATGCGCCATGAACCAATCAATCAGAAGGGCGAGGTC
>JAATFR010000205.1 GCA_015655095.1 Hyphomicrobiales bacterium
ATCTTCGATGTCGATCCGACCTTCAACAATACCGAGGAATGGTGGCTGTCCATCCCCGAGGATGTTCGGCCGGTCAAGGACCAGCCGTTTTATCATCTGCTCGCGGAAAATGCCGAAAGCGAGTATCTCGCCTATGTCTCGGAACAAAATCTGGTACCGGACAATTCCGGGGAGCCCGTGCGCCACCCGCAGGTAAAGGAAATCTTCGGTCCCATGCGCGACGGCTTTTATCAAGTGCGCCGGGAAAACGCCCATTAAGGCCGTTCCCGGCCTCGCCTCTCCCACAGACAGACATCATCAGGAGCATATTTTGCGGCGTGATCTGCGGCCCTACTATATTCGCAAATGGCAGGGTGCGTATCAGCGCTGGTATATCCGCCACTATCTGTTGCCTGCCTTTGACCGGGCAGGCAAAAGCTTCCAGGCTTACTGCCCCCGGAACATCGAGATCTGGGGCCCCAACATCATCGTCGGCGACTGCGTGCAGGTAAACGCTTCGGCGGGCAATGTGGTGCGGCTTTCTACATGGGACAATGGCAAGCGGCAGGGCCGGATCGAGCTTGGAGATTGCGTTCTGGTCAGTCCCGGCACCCAGATCATTGCGTCCGAGAGCATCGTTATCGGACGCAACACCATGATCGCCAGCGGCTGCTACATCTCGGACAGCGACTGGCACGACACCTATGACCGGACGGCGGAACTGGACAAGCACGCCCCCATCGTGCTCGGCGAGAATGTCTGGCTCGGTGTCCGCACCATTGTCGGCAAGGGCGTCACCATCGGGGAAAACAGCATCATTGGCGCGGGCTCGGTCGTTACAAAGAATATCCCCGCAAACATGATTGCGGCAGGGAATCCGGCAAGGCCGATCCGCGAACTCGACCCCGCAAAACCCCTGCGCAAGCGCTCTGATCTTTTCAGCGATCCAGACCTGCTGGATCGCCAGATGGATTATCTGATGAAGACTGCGCTCAAGGACAATACCCTGTTTGGCTGGTTGAGGAGCCTGATCGCGCCGACGCGGCTGGACTGAACCGGCCTTACTTCGTCTTGGGCAGCGAGTCTATCGCCTTGCCGACACCATCAAGCTTGACCGGAATCTTGACCGGTCCCTGCGCGGCCAGCCGGAACTCGATTGCCATCAGATTGCCACTGCGGATGGTTTTGACCTGCGCCGGCGTCAGGGCGATGTCTGTCTGGCAGCCGAGAGGGGCGCAAACGGCAAAACCGGTCTTGGCCAGTTCCTTGTCATCCACAGCGAACTGAATGCCAACAGGCAGAAGGGTGCCCAGTGGCGTGATCGCCAGCATGAACATCGAGCCGTCGGTCTTGCCCGGAATGTAGCCGATGCCCAGATAGAGGAGCCGCTCCTTTTTCTCGCCAATCCGCACATCGACGAAGGCGTGGCAGGTCTTGATGGTCTTATCGTCGATCTTCTGGTCCTGGCAGCTCGTGTTCCAGTTGCCGAATGATTTTACGACCGGCCCAGAAGGATCTGCCGGCGCGACCGGGTCCGCGGCGCGGGCCATGGTGGACATGCCTGCTCCCAGAAGACCTGCTGTCAGCAGAATGCGCACGGCCGTATGGCGAAAACTCATGATCCGGGTCCCTTTCTGGTGGTGAGCGCGCCGATGCGACTCACGCTATGAATGGCCACAACCTAGCGTTATCCAGCCGGGCCGTCTTGTTTTGCCTGTTCCGATATAACGCATTCCGGGCCCCGAAGGCTCCCCCCAATCACAGCGCGGGCGGATCATGGTCATGTTGATACGCAAAGCGAACAGAGTTCTTGCCATAATCCGCCGTTGTGGCTGTTTTCTACTCCTGTTGCCCATCCTCATGCTGATAGCAGGAATCCGCCCTGCCGGGGCCACCCCCGAACCCGCCATCGCCATGTATGGTCAGCCGCTCTACCCACCGGGCTTCTCCCATTTCAACTATGTTAACCCTGAAGCACCTCTGGGCGGCACCCTGAAGCTTTCCGCCATCGGCACCTTCGACAGCCTGAATTCCTTCATTGTCAACGGCACGCCGGTTGTCGGCCTGCGGGACTTTGTGTTCGAAAGCCTGATGGCGCGCAGCTATGACGAGCCTTTCAGCCTCTATGGCCTGCTCGCGGACAGCATTGATGTGCCGGATGATCGCAGTTCCGTCACCTTTCACCTGCGCGATGGTGCCCGCTTTTCAGACGGTCAGCCCGTCACCGTTGATGATGTGATCTTTTCGCTGGAGATTCTGCGCGACAAGGGTCGTCCGAACTATCGCACCTATTACTCGAAGGTTGTGAAGATCGAACGCCCCGATGTCCGCTCCGTCCGCTTCGTCTTTGCTGGCGAAACCGGGGTCCGGAGCGCGGAAAATCGCGAGATGCCGTTAATCATCGGCCTCATGCCGATCCTGCCGAAACACGTCTATGCCAGCCGGGCATTCGACAGGACAAGCTTCGATATGCCCGTCGGCAGCGGCCCCTATATGGTCGAAAGCTTTTCTCCGGGGCAGCGCATCGTCTACCGGAAATCGCCGGACTACTGGGGCAAGGGACTTGCGGTCAATATTGGCCGCTATAACCCCGACCGGGTGGTATTCAACTATTTCCGCGATGCGAATGGCGCCTTCGAGGCCTTCAAGGCAGGCCTTTACGACGCCCGGCTTGAAACCGACCCAACGCGCTGGACAACCGGCTATAATTTCCCCGCCGTGCGCGACGGAAAGGTCCGCAAGGTCACATTCCCGACCTCGCTGCCCTCGGGCATGTATGGGCTCGTCTTCAACACCCGCAAACCGCTCTTCGCCAATATAAGAGTGCGTCAGGCGCTGACAGCGCTCTTTGACTTCGAATGGATCAACAAAACGCTCTACAACGGCATCTATGTCCGCACCAGAAGTTACTTTGATGGATCGGAGCTTTCCTCGTATGGGCGCGCCGCAAACGACGCGGAACGCGCTATCCTCGCTCCCTTCCCTGATGCCGTGCCTGCTGCAATCATGGAAAAAAATTATCAGCCGCCCATGAGCGACGGCTCCGGCTTCAACCGACCCGGCAGAATCGAGGCCAGCCGGCTTTTGCGCAGCGCGGGCTATGAAATGCGGGACGGCGTGTGGACCCAAACGAAAACGGGTGAGCTCCTCGGCTTTGAAATTCTGGTCACCACCCCCATGGATGAGCGCCTTGCTCTTGTGTATGCCGAGATGGCGGCGCGTTCCGGCATCCATATCCAGGTCCGCAATGTCGATGCCAGCCAGTACCAGCAACGGCTTGATACCTACAGCTTCGACATGATTTTCTACAACTGGGACCTGTCGCTTTCACCCGGCAATGAGCAGGCCTTCTACTGGGGCAGCGCTGCGGCGGACACCAATGGTTCGCGCAATTACATGGGCATCAAGAATCCTGCAGTGGATGCCGCCATCGCGGCCATGCTGGCCGCGACCACGCAGGAGCAGTTCATTCCCGCCGTCAGGGCGCTGGACCGGGCGCTTCTGGCCGGCAATTACGTCATTCCGCTCTTTCATCCCGACCGGCAGTGGGGAG
>JAATFR010000061.1 GCA_015655095.1 Hyphomicrobiales bacterium
GTTTATGTCAAGGACGGGGTGACGGCAGGCATCGGCGCGGGGCAGATGAGCCGGGTCGATTCAGCCCATATTGCAGCGCGCAAGGCTGAGGAAGCCGCCCGCACGGCAGGCTGGGCCGAACCGTTGACGCAGGGCTCCGTAGTGGCATCGGACGCTTTCTTCCCGTTTGCCGACGGGCTTATCGCGGCGGCGGAAGCCGGCGCCACGGCGATCATCCAGCCGGGGGGATCGATGCGGGACGAGGAAGTCATCGCCGCCGCCGACGAGCGAGGGCTGGCGATGGTCTTCACCGGGATGCGCCATTTCCGCCACTGATTTTCATCCATCAATAAAAAGGCGTCCCGGGTGAGGCGTGGCTCTATCTTGAGCCTGTTCACCCGGGACGCTTTGTCCGTGTTTTGCCAGTCAGCCCTATACTGCCTCGGCCCGTCCTTCCGAGACGAACAGCATCCCGAAAAGTCCGATTGCCATCAGGATCAGGATTGAGGCAAAGCCGATCCGCTGGCTGTGCGAAATGCTGGTGGCGAAGCCGACGAGCAGAGGTCCCATGAAGCTGGTGGCCGTGCCGGACAGGGAATAGAGCCCGAAAAATTCGGACATTTTCGAAACCGGGGCAATGCGCGCCAGCATGGTGCGGCTGTTGGCATAGGCCGCCGTGATGAAGATGGCGATCAGCACGACCACGATCAGATAGGTGAGCTCCGGAATCGTGGCGAAGAACGGCAGGGTCCAGATATGGGGCGTTGCCGGATCGAAGGGCATGAAGAAGAGTTCGCTCGGGGTAATGGACACGGCCATCAGAATGCCGAGCGAGGTACAGCCGATGGAAACCATGATGGCGCGCTTGGAGCCCAGATGATCGTCGAGCCAGCCGCCGATGATACCGCCGCCGACAGCGAAGATCGACAGCACGATGCCGTAGATGGTGAGCGTGAGCGCGCCCCATTTGAAGACGCCGGCGGCATAGACGCCCCCGAAGATCAGAACGGCGGTCTGGCCATCATTATAGAACATGCGCGCAATCAGATAGGCGGCGACATTGCGGTAGTCGCGCAGGCTTTTCAGCGTACGCCAGACTCCATGTATGCCCTGATTGACGGCCTGAAGCGGGCTGAGCTTTCTCGTCACCTTGATATCCGGGGTGAAGAAAAGAAGCGGCAGCGTGAAGATGACAAGCCAGATGGCCGTGATCGGCCCGGAGATGCGGCTGTTTTCAAACTGGGAGACGTCAATCCCGAAAAGAGCATGGGACGGCAGGAAGCTCCACGGCACGACGCCCGGCAGCATGAAGGCATAGAGCATGAAGACAAGGATGAGGAGCGCGCCCGCATTGCCAAGGGCAAGCCCGAGGCCGGACAGAAATCCAATCCGGTTATGGGGCGCGACGCTCGGCAGCATCGAATTATGGAATACGGCGGAGAACTCGAACGCCACGGTGATCACAATGATCAGCAGGGTGATCGCCGTGAGGCTGAGCCCTTCATTGTTCGGCATCGCCCACCACAGGGCAAAAATCGCCGGGGCCATGATTGCAACAAAGAAAGCGATCCAGGGTTTGCGACGTCCGCCCGAGTCTGCGATAGCGCCCAGAAATGGCGCGAGAAGCGCGATCACGATACCGGCGATGCTGTTGATCTGGCCCCAGACGGCCTGACCCCTGACAGGGTCGCCTACAACGTTGTTTGAGAAATAGGGAGAGAAAATATAGATGGTGATGAGAATGACATAGGGGTTTCGGGCCCACTCGAAAACAGCCCAGCTCCACTGTCCCCACCCGCTGGCGGCCTTTGCGCCTGTGGCTGAGGTTCTCTCCCCAAGCTCATTGAACCCCGTGTCTGGATGGGCTTCATGCAGCCCAATGGAATTGACGCCGTTCACCAAGATCACTCTCCCTCATTGCCCTTAACGAGCGGGTTTTCCCCGCGTTTTGCTGATTTTATGGTTCAGGGCTTATTTTACTTTAATTTTGTAGAGCTATCGGACCACAAAACGCGCCAAATGCCGAGAAGATTAAGTGTGGTCGCCAGCAGGGGGAGCGGCGGGCGTTTTTCTGGGCTTACTCGGCCATCTGGCGAGTTGGATCGTATCTGGTGTTATTTTCCAGATCATAAGAAGGTGTTATTGTCGAGTTGGCTTGGTTTCAAGAACAGGCATGTTGTGACATGGGTAAAGCCTGAAAGAGTTGCATAAGATGGACGAGTCGGGACTGCATCTGGCCGAACCAGACGAGCAGCACTATCAGGTGCTTGCTGACGGTACGGTTCTTGATGCGTCACAGCAGGCCAGTTTCGACCGGGTTGTCCGCATTGCCGCCGAGCTTTTCGAAGCTTCGATCACAGTGCTTATGTTCGTTGACGGAGAGCGGCACTGGTGCCAGGCGGCGCATGGCATCCAGGTGGCGGATGTTGGCGCCATCGCCAAGAGTTCGCGGTTTTGCCTGCATACGCTCGCTCATGATGGCGTCTATATTGTGGAAGACGCCAGTCGTGATCCTCGTTACGCCCAGGATGCGTTGGTTCGTGATGAGCCCCATATCCATTTTTATGCAGGCGCTCCGCTTCGCACCACCGAAGGCGTTGCGCTGGGCGTTCTCTGTGTCCTTGACGCGGTGGGGCACGAAAAACCCGGCAATGCCAAACTGCAGGCTCTACAAGACCTGGCAGACGGCCTGATTGCGGATATGGCCCTGCGGCGTTCGGAAGATTATGCCCGCCTGCTTGATTATGTTGCCACCGCCGCAGACATCTGCTGGGAAACCGACGAACGCTTTCGCTTCCGCAGGGTGGAGGCGGCGGGGCGGCTGAACAGTTCGATACCAGAGAGCCTGCGGCAGCCTGTTCAGACTTTCACGGGCAGCGACCTCATGGCCGAGCGGCTCTGGCAACCCTATCTTGATCATTTGCGGACTCATCGGGGATTCCGCAATTTTCCTTTCCCGTTGAAAATGAGAAACGGTGTAACCGAATGGTTCGAGGCTGGCGGCAAACCTTATTACCGGCCGGACGGCAGTTTCGGGGGCTATCGCGGCACGATGCGCAACATCACGGCTCGATTAAAGGTTGAACGGCGAACACATAAGCTTGCCCAGACGGATGTTCTAACCGACCTGCCCAACCGCCATGCTTTCCTTCGCCACCTTGATCAAATGCTGAAGCTGGACCAGCTTTCCGGGGAAGTGCTGGTTCTGGTCGACATAGATCATTTCAAGAAGGTGAATGATACGCTTGGGCACCATGCCGGCGATCAGTTGCTGGCTCAGGTCGCCGACAGGTTAAAGAGCGAACTGGATGGTAAGGGTTATCTGGCGCGCATCGGTGGTGATGAATTCATCATGCTGGTGGACCCCTGCGCCCTTTCCCTGAGCCTGCATCAACTCGCCATGCTTCTGCTTGAGCGCCTGTCCGAGCCTCTGGAGATAGAGGGGCGGCGCCTTTACATCTGCGCGACGATCGGCATCTCTCTGCTTTCCAGGGAGGCTGCGGACCCGGGTGAGCGGCTGAAGATGGCTGATCTCGCGCTCTTCCATGCGAAACTTGAAAATCGTGGCAGCTATCTGGTCTTTGAGCCGCGCATGCTCGTCGAGCTTCAGGAAAGCGAAGCCCTGCGCCAGGAAATTCATGGTGGCCTGAAGAATGGCGAGTTCGAGGTATTCTACCAGCCGATTTTCAATATCAGCCGTCATGTGCCCGCCACCGTGGAGGCCCTGATCCGCTGGCGTCATCCGGTCCGGGGCGTTCTGACGCCTTCGGAGTTTCTGGAGGTCAGCGAGGAGGCTGGGCTGATGCCCGAACTCACGCGGCTCGTCATCCGGGATGCCGCGCTTGCGGTCGCCGCCTGGCGGCGCGCCGGCCGGGCAATCGAGCGGGTTGCGATCAATCTGTCGCCCTCGATTTTTACCGGTTCATCTGTGGTCGACTATATTTCGGAAGCGGTGAGGGATGCGGGCATCAGCCCCCATGATCTCGAGATTGAGGTGACGGAAACCTTGTTTTTGTCCGACAGCGTTGAGGTTGACAAAACCATGTCGCGCTTGCGCGCCATGGGGGTTTCCATCGCGCTTGATGATTTCGGCACCGGCTATTCGTCCCTTGTCCATCTGCGTCGGGTCAAGGTCGACCGGCTGAAGATCGACCGTTCCTTTGTCCGGGGCATGCTGGAAAACAATGTGGATGCGATCATCGTTCGCGCCGTGGTCGAGCTTGCCCGCAGCCTCGGGATCGAGGTGGTGGCGGAGGGGGTTGAAACCCGGGCCCAGTTCGACGCGCTGGGCGTGCTTGGCTGCCACTGCGCGCAAGGCTATCTGCTGGCCCGTCCGATGCCGGCCGGGCAGATTGGCGATTATCTCGGTGAGGCCTGACGTGCCGCCCGCGCCAGCCCTGTCCAGACCCTGGTATCTCTATATCCTGGAATGTGTCGACGGGCGTCTCTATACAGGGATCACTGTTGATGTCGATGCGCGCTACAAGGCTCACATTGAGGGGACCGGCGCGAAATTTACCCGCAGTTTTCCGCCCAAACGTCTCCTGATGGTCAAGACCTATGCGGATCGTTCGCAGGCATCAAAGGCGGAACATGCAATAAAAAAAATGTCGGTCGCCGAAAAACGCAGACTTGCCGGAGTTTGAGATCCTGTCAGTCCCGAACGGAGCGTCTCCGCCCTATGCCTATGCGCCGCCGCGTGACCCATGGCTGGTGGTGCTTTATATGGACAATGACATTCTGGTGCTCAACAAGCCAAGCGGCTTGCTGAGCGTCCCGGGCAAGCCCGTCGAGCATGCCGATTGCCTGGAGGCGCGCGCGCAGGCGGTCTATCCCGGCGCCATGACCATCCATCGGCTGGATCGAGATACTTCCGGCCTTGTGGTGATGGGGCTCAATCGCCGGGCCCATGCGCATATCAGCCTTCAGTTTGAAAAACGCCGGACCGGCAAGTCCTATGTCGCGCGGGTCTGGGGCGATGTCGAGGGCGAGGCGGGGGAGATTGATCTGCCAATTGCGTGCGACTGGCCCAACAGGCCGAAACAGATGGTCGATCACGACAAGGGGCGGCCCGCCCGGACTATCTGGGAGGTCATGGGGCGCGAAACATCGGCGACACGGGTGAGGTTGACGCCGCTCACCGGTCGTTCGCACCAGTTGCGTGTCCACATGCTCAGTCTGGGCCACCCCATACTGGGCGATAATTTCTATGCCCATCCGGCAGCGCTTGAGGCGACCGATCGTCTTCAGCTCCATGCGGAGAAGCTCAGCTTCTTTCATCCTGCCGATGAGATGGAGCGCGAATTTGTCAGTATCTGCCCGTTCTGATCCGCCGGGTGATCACTCATAGGGCTAGCCGATCAGGCTGTCACCACGGGCGTTGCCGTCAGCGAAATAGGCATAGGGCGGCGAAATATATGTTCTGCCGAATATGATTTTCTCTGTCGCCACAAATTATACGAAGCGTCCTGAGTTGATTCTGCGCAAGGCCAGGCAACGCATGTTGGAATTGATCATTATACAAATTTATTGTCCGTGCTATCCGCCCCATGTGGCAAAGAGGCCGATGGCAGCTGCCGCCATCACGGCCGTGGCAAGCCAGCCAACGATCTTGAGCCCGGCATGCAACTGGAAATCTCCCATGGCGGCACGATGGCTCGACAGGTGCATCATGAGAACCATCACGGGCACTGCAACGACTCCGTTAATGACGGCGCTCCAGAAAAGGGCCTTGATCGGGTCGATGGGACTGAAGTCGAGGGCAATCCCGATAAGTGTCGCCACGCTCAGGGTGGCGTAGAAAGCCTTGGCCCGTTTCGCCTTGCGGGCAAGGCCGACATGCCAGCCGAACGCCTCGCCAACCGCATAGGCTGAAGAACCGGCCAGCACGGGCAGGGCAAGCAGGCCCGTGCCGATGATGCCGAGCGCAAAAATAAAAAAGGCGAAGGGCCCGGCGATGGGGCGAAGCGCCTCGGCGGCCTGCGACGAGGTCTGGATATCCGTTATGCCATGGGCGTTAAGCGTTGCCGCAGTGGTCAGGATGATGAAAAGGGCGACGGCGTTCGACAGCGCCATACCGACATAGGTATCGATCCGGATGCGTTTGAACTCTGCGGACGCCTGTTCAGGGGCCCGCTCGAGCGGCTTTGCCCGCAGGCGCTCCCGAACCTCCTCCACCTCTTCTTCCGCCTGCCAGAAAAACAGATAGGGGCTGATCGTCGTCCCGAGGATGGCGACGACCGCCGTGATATAGGACGCATCAAGCCTTATGCGAGGAATGATCAGGTTTTGGCCGATGGTGGCCCAGGGCAGATCGACCACGAACGCAACACCGACATAGGCGAACAGCGACAGGGTCAGCCATTTGAGAACCGACACATAGCGGGAATACCGGGAGAATACCTCGAGAAGCACCGTCACCAGCCCGAACAAGGCTGAGTAGAGCAGGGCAGGGCCCCCGATCAGCAGTTTCAGCGCCGCGCCCATTGCGCCGAGGTCAGCCCCGATATTGATGATGTTGGCGACCAGCAGCAGCGGGACAATGCTGGTGACCACCCACATCGGGTAATGCTTTTTCATGTTCCCGGCGAGGCCGCGCCCGGTCACGCGCCCGATGCGCGCGCTTATTTCCTGAATGGCGCACATAAGCGGCCAGCTGAACAGCATGACCCAGCCCATGCTGTAGCCGAATTGCGCCCCTATTTGCGAATAGGTTGCTATGCCGCTCGGGTCGTCGTCGGAAGCGCCGGTGATGAGGCCCGGTCCAAGTATCTGGAGGAGCTTCGGCCGTTCAGGCTGCTTGATGAAGTCAGGGGGATTTGGCAGATCCGGGATGTCGAGTTCGGTCATGGCACCCTTGCAGGCCGCGGGTAAAGCTCTTCATCGCGAGCGGCGCTTTGGCATCCAATCTAGTGATCCCGATGGCGTCTGTCCTGATTTGTTGCATGTTCCAGTTATGCCGGGGCGATGCGTGGGCGCCGCCCCGGCAATGTGCGGGTCATGAGGTTCACGGGAACTGATGCGGTTATGCCTTGATGAACTTCAGCACGTCGGCGTTGAAGGTTTCTGGTTCGAGCTGGGCGAGGCCGTGGCTGCCGCCCCTGTAGATCTTCAGCTCGGCGCCCTTGACGATCTTTGCCGTCTTCAGCCCGGCCGCCGCGATCGGCACGATCTGGTCGTCATCGCCGTGGATGACGAGGGTGGGCTTGTCGATCTTCAGGAGATCGGCCGTGTAGTCCACTTCCGAGAATTCATGGACGCAGTCATATTCGCCCTTGATGCCGCCTTCCATGCCCATCAGCCAGAAGGAGTCGCGCAAGCCCTCGTTGACCTTCGCGCCGTCGCGATTGAAGCCGTAGAAAGGCATCGTCAGGTCCCTGAAAAACTGGGAGCGGTTGAGCGCGGTGCCCTGCCGGATGCCGTCGAAGACCTCAAGCGGTGTTCCTTCGGGATTGGCCTGCGTCTTCAGCATGAGCGGGGGGACGGCGCCGACGAGCACAAGCTTGGCGACACGGCGGGTGCCGTGGCGGCCGATGTAATGCACAACTTCGCCGCCGCCCGTTGAATGGCCGATCAGGATCAGGTCCTTCAGGTTGAGCTTTTCGATCAGTTCGGCCAGGTCGTCGGCATACTGGTCCATGTTGTTGCCGTCCCAGGGCTGGTCCGACTTGCCGTGGCCGCGACGGTCATGGGCGATGACGCGGTAGCCGTTCTGGCCGAAGTACAGCATTTGCGCTTCCCAGGCATCGCCGGCCAGCGGCCATCCATGCGAGAAGAGAATCGGCTGTCCCTTGCCCCAGTCCTTGTAGGTGATTTTGGTTCCGTCTGTGGTGGTGATGGTGCTCATGGCGGGTTCTCCACGTTTTGAGGTTCGAGTGGATGTCGTCGCGGCGTTCAGGGATCCCGGCAGCGTCAGGGCCGCCGCAAGCGTGCTGCCGGTGATGAGGGCGTTTCTGCGTGTAAGTGAAAAGCGGTGAGGTGTGTCCTGGGCCATTTCATGACCTCCGTTTTGGTAAGCTCTGAAAACGGCTTGTTTTTTCGTATCGTATACGATTAGATCGTGTACGAGATATTTGGCTTGTTCCGCCTCAAATGTCAAGCGCTTGCGATTTAATCGTGTGCGATTTATATTCTCGTTGCTCTGATTTATTTTGAGGAGGCGCATAATGGCCGAACGGCCTGAGGTTATGACGGGCGACGGCCTTGCCCTTGGTGATTTCCTGTGTTTTTCCATCTATTCGGCCGGACATGCCTTCAATCAGGCCTATCGCCCCCTGCTGGACGAGATCGGCCTGACCTATCCGCAATATCTGTTGATGGTGGCGCTGTGGTCGAAGGACGAGCAGACGGTCAAGGCTTTGGGGCAAGCGCTCTACCTTGAATCGAATACCTTGACGCCCATGCTGAAGCGGCTTGAGGGCCTCGGCTATATCGTCCGTGCGCGTGATCCCGAGGACGAACGGCAGCTTCGTGTCTGTCTGACGGATCAGGGCCGCGCCCTGCGCGCCCGGGCGGCGGCTATCCCCGCCTGTATTCTCGACGCGCTGGGCCTGCCGCTGGATGATTTAAAAAAAATTCAGGACGGAATATCTGCCGTAAGGGACCATCTGCTGGCGCACAAGCCCTGAAGGGTTGTTGCGTTTCTGCACGTGCTCGGCGTCGAGTATGCGCTGATGCCGCTCGGCCAGTCGTTGCAAGGACCGTTTGCGACCCTGTTCGACGGGACCGTCGAGAACATCGACGTGCTTCAGGACTGTCAGCGCAGCTATGATGCGCACGAAGATCAGGTTGCAGCCTGAACAGCAGCTCAACGCAAGCCAGCAGCGAGCGCCCATCAAGCGCCTCTTGCTGGCGGGGGAAAGCAAGCTCTAAAGAAGGATGGTGCGGGTGGTCGGAATCGAACCGACACTCCTTTCGGAACCGGATTTTGAATCCGGCGCGTCTACCAGTTCCACCACACCCGCACGGTGTAGAACCCTTCGTGCACTGCACTTGGGGGTAGCTAGAGGCTCTTAATACAGCACCTGGGAATAGACTTCCAGACGGAAGTCAGATCGAATTTTCTCTTACTTTTCAGTCTCAAAAACGAGTCCTGCCCCGTCCGGTCCCCTGTCTGAGAATTGCTCATTGCACCTGAGCGGCGCCTAACGCAAATTCCGCATTATGGCGTTTTCCAGCTAGGTTCATCCAGGTGACCCGGCGAAGAAAGAGGGCTATGGGCCTTTTGCTGCGCATCTGGGATCTGCCATATGCCCAGCCTCAAGATGCGACCGTAAAGTGCCGCACGGCAGTATGTGAGGGCTCGATGGCCCGTTGCACATCGAGCGGTTGGCGTGGTGGGCGCATTCTCCCATCGGCTCATGGTCGGTTGGCCGGCAAGTCCGGCACCCGATCCATGCCGTTTGCCAAGCGCCAGGCGAAAGCCCAGATCGTCACTCAGTGGGTCGAGGTCGTCTGCCTCTTCATCGCTACAGCAAATCGCCAGAATGCGTGCCCGCAGGATGTCGTGCAGCTGGTACCCGGGCGGGATCGCGCCGGTCGGCCATGCCGGCGGCTAGGAGGGCGCAGATCCCCATCGCACGCTCAGCCTGCGCCAACAGCAGCACACCGCCATCCGAGGTTAGTCGGCCGCCGTCAAACGCGGCTGCGACTTTCTTGCGTCCGGCCGCTGGAGACGAAATCAGGCTGGCGCTATCAGTGATCCTGGCGGGTGTGGCCTGCGGCATTTTATGCCTCGTTAACGGGTTGGCGTAGACAACCATTTCCGACAACAAGTCAGTGCCCTATACCATTCCCGCCAACCAATAAGCTGCCCCTTGGTGAATAACGCGGGTTAGATGACAAATCGGCGGGCAGAGAAAATGAGCTTCAGGCGGCATAGGAGCCGATCTATACTATGAGTAGATATGAATTCAACTTCGCAACACCTTACGTAACCGGCCAGAGGTGGAGGATCACTCTAGCGATCTTGTGTTCTGTATGGTTATCATCAGGCGCTCACGCCCAGGCCTTCATTTGTCCGACAGGCCCCGGTTTTGGCCAACGCCAGGTGGGAATGACGGGGGGAAGCCCCGGCTTGACATCAATTCCGCTCTGCGATGAAGATGCGCCCGATGCAACATCATCCGAGAGCAATGCGGGCGATGGCCTGGGGAACGCCCTCGCTGGTTTGGTGAAGAACCAAATGGACCAGATGAAGAATTTAGAGAAAGATCCGGAATTCATTAAGTTACGTGACGGGTATTGGGCTTTTTTTCATAACAAAAAAGATCCTAATTCGGGGAAAAATTGTTCTGCGATGTTCATGTCTCTTAAGGGGGCTGTGCAAATCTCAGGACCGGGCACGTCGTACCAACATGCTGTTCTTGTTATAATGGGTTTGAACATTCCCCGGCCAAAGAAGTTGGAAGTGGTCAAAGTGAACCTGGATCAGGGAGAATCTGCTCCTCAGAACACGTTTGCCTGGAACTACACAGTGGTTGATGGACAACTGGGAGCTATCGGATTCGCGGTTCCCAGCATAGAAGCGGCGCTTGCCGGCATGAAAGATGAGCTGCCATTCAAGGTCTCGATGGACGGCAAGGTAGTTGCCGATGTCATCTACTATGATGGGCTAAAGGCTCGCTCTGCACTACAGCAATGTCTTAACGGTCATCCGGTAGAAAATTGAGATCGCGTTTGCCTAAGTTGCCCGTTACCTCTAACGGCGTAGCAAGGTGGTGGATAGCTTCCCCGGTGATTTCTATGGTCTGTGTGAGCGCCAAGCGCGCGACAATATTGGCCAGCCTTGCCAGCGTCCAGTCGGTCGCCCATCGGCCCGGAGTGGACTCATGGCCTTGTCTTTGGCGGCGGCGCGCCCCAGACTGGCTTCCCGGACGGTACTCTGGACCGGGCCAAAACACCCGGCCTTTGACATAATCTTTATCGATCCTGCCAAAGCCGCCGGGGAGGAGCCGGATTGATGTTGAGCCTGAGATCGTATTCGGGGCCCATGATGGCCATCGCCTCGGCCGCCCTTTTCGGGGCGAGCACGCCGCTGGCCAAGCTTCTTCTTGGTGGGGGTATAAACCCGGGGCTTCTCGCGGGCCTGCTCTATCTTGGCTCAGGCATTGGCCTTGGTCTTCTCCACCTCTTTCAACGTGCCAGCGGCAATGCGCTGGCAGAAGCGCCGCTTGAACGCCGCGATGCGTCGTGGCTGGCGCTTGTCGTTCTCACTGGCGGCGTCGCGGGCCCGCTTCTCCTGATGGTAGGCCTTACACACACGCAGGCCTCCACAGCTGCGCTGCTCCTCAATGTCGAGGGGCTCGCAACCATGGGGATCGCCTGGGTCGTGTTCAGAGAGAATGTTGATCGCCGCCTTCTGCTGGGCGCTTTTGCGATCCTTGCTGGCGCGATTGTCCTGTCCTGGCAGGGCGGGCTGGCCGGCC
Source organism: Hyphomicrobiales bacterium (assembly GCA_015655095.1). Classification (GTDB taxonomy): domain Bacteria; phylum Pseudomonadota; class Alphaproteobacteria; order Parvibaculales; family Parvibaculaceae; genus JAATFR01. Next base: position 11,406 of record JAATFR010000061.1, read on the forward strand.
CGGGGCTGGGGTCGGTCGCAATTATCGGTGCATGTATCGTCTGGGGCATCGACAACAATCTGACACGCAAGCTTTCATCGGCGGACCCGGTCCAGATCGCCATGATCAAGGGGCTGGCCGCCGGGACAGTAAATCTGGTTCTTTCGCTCTCGCGGGGCGCGGATGTGCCACCCCTGCCAGAGGTTGTGGCGGCGGGCGCGGTCGGCTTTCTGGGCTATGGCGTCAGTCTGGTTCTGTTCGTTCTGGCGCTTCGCCACCTGGGTTCGGCGCGCACCGGCGCTTATTTCTCGACGGCGCCGTTCATCGGCGCGATTCTGGCGGTCAATCTTTTCGGAGAGCCTCTGACGGCGCAACTGATGGTGGCTGCGATCCTGATGGGAATCGGCCTTTATCTACATCTGGTCGAACGGCATGAGCACGAACATGCCCATGAGGTGATATGGCACGCTCATCGTCATGTTCATGATGAACATCACCAGCATGAGCACAGGTTGGGTGATCCGACCGGCGAGCCGCACACGCATGTTCACCGTCATAAGCCCATGATGCACCGGCACCCCCATTACCCCGACCTGCACCACCGGCACGGCCATGCGCATTGAGGCCACCCGGGCTATCGCCCCGGCACCCCGCCATTGCCGTTTTCAGCATAAACGCCAGAGCAATCATCAATCATATTGATCGGGCGGCGTTCAATATCCTTCATGTAATGAACATATTTGGGCGCCCGGGCGCGATAAGACGCATTTGCATGGACACATCCCCGTGGTTGAATGGAGCATGACCCATATTTCTTCCCGGCTGATCACCTGGCTGCTCTTTCTGGGGTGTACGGCCACCATTCTGGCGGCGCTTGCCTTTGAATATCTGGGCGGGCTCAAGCCCTGTGACCTCTGCCTTCTGGAGCGGCTGCCCTATTACGCCGGGGTGCCCCTCACTCTTGCCGCCGTGTTCACGGCCCGGGAGGCCAATTTCGGTCATCTGCCCGTCATCATATTGGCATTGTGCGCGATAGTGTTTCTCATCGGCACCGGCCTTGGCTTTTATCATGTCGGGGTGGAGCAGCACTGGTGGGCGGGCCCGGCGGCCTGCGCCGGCGCTTTCACCCTGCCAGCCAATGCCATGGATCTTCAGGCCGCCTTGTCGGGAGCGCAGGTGGTGCGTTGCGACGTGCCGGCGTGGACCTTTCTGGGGATTTCCATGGCGGCTTTTAACATGTTGATCTCGGCGGCTCTCACCCTGCTTGCCGCCGTCCCGGTCTGGCGCTTTCTGCGCGATGCCCATGGAGAAGAATGATGTCTGATCCGTCTCAAAAGGATATCGGCGAAAACAGCGACCACCCGGGTCTCGGTCTGCCTGGGGCGTCACGGCGCGCGCTGGTTGAGGAGATTGTGCGCGTCGATCATGCCGGGGAATATGGGGCCGTCCGCATTTATGAAGGGCAGCTCGCAGTATTCCGCCATCTGAAGCACAAATCGGGTATCGCCCGCTCGCTCCGTCACATGAAGAAGGAAGAGGAGGTTCATCTGGGCCGCTTCAGCGAGATTGTGAACGAGCGCCGGGTTCGGCCAACCGCGCTGATTCCGTTCTGGCATGTTGCGGGCTACGCCATGGGCGCGGCGACCGCGCTCATGGGCGAAAAGGCGGCGCACGCCTGCACGGCGGCGGTGGAAGAGGTTATCGACCAGCATTATCAAGACCAGCGCAAGCGCCTTGCCGCGCTTGGCGAGGACGAGCAGCCGCTCAGCGATACAATCGAGACGTTTCGCCTTGAAGAGGTCGCACACAAAGAGGCGGCGCTCGCCAGCGGCGCAGAAGAAGCGCCGGGATACCGGCTTTTGTCGGCGGCGATCAAAACCGCTTGCCGGATCGCGATCAAAACCAGCGAGAAGATATAAAGCTCACGGTTCGAGTTCGGTATCCCAGTAGAGGTAGTCCATCCAGCTTTCATGCAGATAGTTGGGCGGGAAAGCCCGCCCATTCTGGTGAAGGTCGTTCACGTCCGGTCGGTAGGGATCCTGGAATGGGAACATGTGGGCGACGGAGGGCATCATGCCGCCCTTGCGCAGATTGCAGGGCGAGCAGGCGGTCACCACGTTTTCCCAGGTCGTCTGGCCGCCGCGGGAGCGGGGAATGACATGATCGAAGGTGAGGTCGCGATGGCTGCCGCAATACTGGCAGGTGAAGCGGTCGCGCAGGAAGAGATTGAAGCGGGTGAAAGCCGGGAAGCGGGCGGGCTTCACATAGGACTTAAGGCTGATCACGCTCGGCAGCTTCATCTCGAAGCTTGGGGAGCGGACAAAGGTTTCATAGGAGGACACGATATTGACGCGGTCGAGGAAGACCGCCTTGATCGAGTCCTGCCATGACCACAACGACAGCGGATAATAGCTGAGCGGTCTGTAGTCTGCGTTCAGTACCAGCGCCGGACAAGCATCCGGCGTTGCGAAAGCTCCATGCACGCCGATCTCCCAAAACATGGCCGGACCCAGAAGGTGCCGTCCCATTTGTGTCACGAGAACATACTATATCTAGGGTGACAACTTTGTGAAGTCGACAAGCGCTGCCATCATGAAAGAAGAGTATGGTTGCCGAAACTTCTGGGATGCCGTTTGGGAGAAGAAATCACCTGCTAATGTCGTTCTGGGAAGACAGGCTGTATTGATGATGCCAGAGGTGCCTAGTATCGCTAAATATAGCCGAAGTTCCGCAGCGCTTCGCCTGCCTGGGCCTCATATTTTTCAAGCACGTCCTTGCTAATATTATTCTGGAACAGATGAACGCTGCTGCTGTTTATCGGCTTGTAGAGATTGGCATGGTGGGCAACGTCCCGGTAACGGTTGTTCCGGTTCTCCGGCAAAAGCATCGTGTCGGAATATTCCACCCCTAATAAACGGCAAGCCTTGCGTAATTCCTGGGAGGGGGCAGCTACGAAATTCTCGTATTTTATCAGCAGATAATTGGAATCTTCCCGCTCCATCTCATATTTCAAATAAAGATTGCTGGAGGACCATATTCTCGGGAAGTAATTATCAAAATCATTAGCCCATCCGGTCTTGTTGAGGGAAATCATGAGGTCCCGAATGTCGCAGACGATGTGAATAATTTTCACTGTCTTGTCAACAATTCTCGACTCTACCATCGTTCGCATGTTCATGATGTCATTTGGTGATTTATCTCCTGCTATAGTTTTGTTTGCGGCGAGTGCAATCCTGGAATATATAAGATCCAGAATATCTTTTGCCTTATAATCAGCTCTTTGAACGCAAATATATACTTCATTTGGATCTATATATTGTCCAATACTGTGGGCAAACCTCTCGGAGTTGACGATTGTCTTCCAGATAAGTTCCCGTCCAATATCTGGATTTTTGACTTTGAGGGATATAAATGCGGTGGGGATGATAAAATCGGTTTTGTCGGGAATGACGACATCTTTATTTGCATTCAGGCATTGAGCCAGCAAGTTCGTTCCTGAACGGGGTGACCCAAAAATAAAAAACATCTTCACCATCCACGCTAGACTTTCTCCCGCGCGGGGTGGATGACCGCCCGCATAACTTCATAAGACAAGACGAGCCTCGAATGTCATGCAGCGCAAAATTATTGATTCCTATTAATA
>JAATFR010000012.1 GCA_015655095.1 Hyphomicrobiales bacterium
ACACGCCAGGTTCGGACCTGCGCCGCTGGCAATCCATCGCCGCCAATCTGGACGCCTTCGCCAAAGGTGAGCGGCCTGCCACGGTGGTGATGGAGGGAACCCGCCCGGCCGCCTGAGAAGCCACCGATAAAAGACCTGCTCCTGCTTGCCTCTGCGTCCACCACTGTTATTCTCGCGCCCAATAGCATTTAAATCAGTGAGGACGCCCATGGAAGCGCTCGAAAAATTCCGCCAGGAAACTCGCGAATGGCTGGAGGCAAACTGCCCTCCTTCCATCCGCACCCCCATGCCCGAAGATGAAAGCCCATGGGGCGGGCGCAATCCCAAATGGAAAAACCCGGAATCGAAGCTCTGGATGGAGCAGATGGCCTCGCGCGGCTGGACTGCGCCGACATGGCCAAAAGCCTATGGCGGCGGCGGCCTGACCAAGGAGGAAAACCTCGTGCTGATGCAGGAGCTGCGCCGCATCAATGCGCGGCCTGCCCTGATGAGCTTTGGCATCTGGATGCTTGGGCCTGCCCTCCTCCAGTATGCCAATGAAGAGCAGAAGCTTGAGCATTTGCCTAAAATCGTGCGCGGCGAAATCCGCTGGTGTCAGGGCTATTCGGAACCGGGTGCCGGCTCCGATCTTGCAGGCCTTCAGACGAAATGCGAGGACAAAGGCGATCATTATCTCGTCAACGGCCAGAAGATCTGGACCTCCTACGCCAATTACGCCGACTGGATTTTCTGCCTTGTCCGCACCGACACCAGCAAGAAGCATGAAGGCATTTCCTTCCTGCTGATCGACATGGCCAACGGCGGCGTGGAGACCCGTCCGATCACCATGATCTCAGGCGCATCGCCGTTCTGCGAAACCTTCCTCACGGATGTGAAGGTGCCAAAGGGAAATCTCGTAGGTGAGCTGAACAAGGGCTGGACCATCGCCAAGGCGCTGCTGCAGCACGAGCGTGAAATGATCTCCGGCATGGGCCTCGGCAATGCCTCGGCCGGGTCGAGCTTCGCCAGCCTGGAGCAGGCGGCGAAGGATTATGTCGGCGAGGTTGATGGCAAAATCGCCAATGCAGGGCTGCGCGAGCACCTGACCCGGCAGCTCATGGATGGCAAGGCGTTTGCGCTGACAATGCAGCGCTCCATGGAGGAAGCAAAGGCCGGCCACGGCCCCGGCGCCGCCAGCTCCATCTTCAAATATTACGGCACGGAACTGAACAAGCGGCGCTATGAGCTGCTGCTGGAAATCGCGGGCACGCAGGCGCTCGGCTGGGAAGGCGACAGCTTCAGCGCCGAGGAACTGTCCATTCCGCGCGCCTGGCTGCGCTCCAAGGGCAACTCGATCGAGGGCGGCACCACGGAAGTGCAGCTCAACGTCGTCGCCAAGCGCGTGCTCGGTCTTCCCATCGAATGATGCGTTCTGCGCATTGTTTCATTCCCGTTCCAGTTAACCTGAAGAGACTCCCATGGCCCTCGTGCTGACAGAAGAGCAGACCATGCTCCGCGATACCGCTGCCCAGTTTTTCAAGGAGCGCGCGCCCGTCGCCAATTTCCGCAAATTGCGCGACACAAACGACCAGACCGGCTTTGACAAATCCGTCTGGAAGGAAATGGCCGACCTCGGCTTTGCCGGCGTCATGATCAGCGAAGAGCATGGCGGCACCGGCTTCGGCCCCGTTGGTCTTGGCCTCGTGCTGGAGCAGGCGGGGCGCACGCTTGCCGCCTCGCCGCTGGTGTCCACCGTGCTGGTCGGCGCAACGGCTGTCGACCTGGGCGGAAACGCGCTCCAGCGCAACAACATTCTGCCGAAGGTTGCGTCAGGTGAAATCGTGCTGGCGCTCGCACTGGAAGAAGGCGCCCACCACAACCCTTACAAGATCGGGACGACGGCGGAAGACCACAGCGGCACCTACCGCCTGAACGGCCGCAAGAGCTTCGTGCTCGACGGTCACGTCGCCGACAAGTTCATTGTCGTCGCCCGCACCGGAGGGCACGTCGCGGACCGCCATGGCCTCACGCTCTTCATCGTTGATGTGGGAACGCCGGGCCTCAAGGTGACGCGCACGAAAATGGTCGACAGCCGCAACGCCGCCATCATCGAGTTCGAGAATGTATCGGTCCCTTCCGATAATGTGCTGGGCTCGGTGGGCGCTGGCGCAGATATTCTCGATTCCGTGCTCGATCTCGGCCGCATCGGGATCGCGGCGGAACTGCTGGGCCTCATCTCTCAGGTCTTTGAGGAAACCGTGACCTATCTGAAGGAACGCAAGCAGTTCGGCAAACCCATCGGCTCGTTCCAGGCGCTGGCCCACCGGGCGGCTGAAATGTTTGCGGAAATCGAGCTCTGCCGCTCCGTCGTGCTCGATGCGCTTTCGGCCGTGGAGGAGCGTCGCAACGATGTGGCGCAGATGGCAAGCCTCGCCAAGGCCCGCCTCTCCGATGTGGCGCGGCTCGTCACCAACGAGGGCCTGCAAATGCATGGCGGCATGGGTATGACGGACCAGTTCGATGTCGGCCTGTTCATGAAACGCGCGCGCGTGGCCGCCGCCACCTTTGGCGACGCCAATTTCCATCGTGATCGCTTTGCGACACTTGCCGGCTACTGAACGGGCATCAGGTCATTCCGGAGAGGCTCTTTTCAGGATAACCTGTCTGGAATGGCAATCTTGGGTTCGGGCTTGCGTCCGGGGCGAGGGAATAATTCGTAAACAAATCATTATCGCCCTCGCCCTTTTCTTCTCTCTCATGGCGACGCCCGCGAGCGCCCATCCCCATGTCTGGATCGACATGCGAGTTACAGCGCTTCTGGATGACAGCCGCAGACTGACCGCGCTCAGGATCAACTGGACGTTCGACGAGTTCTACACCGCCTTCGCGCTCGATGGCCTGAAGAAGAATGCGAAGGGCGAATATGATCCTGCCGCGCTGGCAGACCTTGCCAGGGTCAACCTCACGGATCTCGCGGCCTACAGCTATTTCACCCATATTTTCGCTGGAAACTCCGAACTGGCGCCGGCCCCGCCCCGCGACGGCAAATCGAGCTACAAAAATGGCCAGCTTACCCTTGATTTCGTGCTGCCGCTGAAAACGCCCCAGGCCACGCCGGTGAGCTTCAGGATTTATGACCCGACCTATTACATCGCCATCGATTATGTGAAGCCGGACCCGGTTTCCATCGACTATGGCGACATAAAGTCCGACGCCCTTTCCCCGACTCAAACTCAAAAGTGTAAGATCGACATCTCGCAGAAGAACCCTGAAAAAGTGTTCCTCAGCCTGCCGGAAAGCTATTTTACCAGCGCAAAGGCAGGCAATCTAGGCGAAGCATTCGCCGCCAATGCCACCCTTGCCTGTGCGGCCACGGGAACCGGAGCAGAATGAGCGTCCCCTCTGTCTTCAAATCAATCACTCTGGAAAGGCCTTTCCGGGTTGTGCCTTTTCTTGCCCTCCTGATCTGCCTTGCCATCAGCATCGCGCCTGCCCACGCGGACATGTTTTCCGCCCCGCCGTCTGACGCCGCCGCAAGCCCGTTCGATCAGGCGCTGGTCTATGTCCAGCAGATGCAATCTCAGGCCTATCGCGCGCTCGCCAAGGCCGCGACTGGCCTTCAGGACCAGATGACGGGCGCGGCGGCCGCCACGCTTGTCGGCCTTTCCTTTTTTTACGGCATCCTTCATGCGCTTGGGCCCGGCCACGGCAAGGCTGTCGTCACCTCCTATCTGCTGGCGGGCGAGCGAAAGCTCCGGCGCGGCATCGGCCTCGCCTTCCTCTCCGCCGCCATGCAGGCCGTTACCGCCATCGTGCTGGTTGGCGCGCTCGCCATGATCGCGGGCCTTTCCACCCGGGCGACCATGAATACGGTGCCCTATGTCGAGAAGGCGAGCTTTGCCATGGTGGCCATGCTTGGCCTGTGGATGATCTGGCGCGCGCTTCGCGGCGGCTTTGGCCACGCGCATGGCCACAGCGGACATGATGACTTCGAATATGAAGAGCACGCCTACGACGAGCGGCACGATCATCACGGCCATGGCCATAGCCACACCCTCGCCCCCGATCAGCTTGACCGGACCACCAGCCGCCGGGAGAGCATCGCGCTGGTGCTCTCGGTGGGCCTGCGCCCCTGCAGCGGGGCCATCCTGGTGTTGCTGTTCACAGCGGCGCTGGGCGCATTCTGGATCGGCGTGGTCGGTACGCTCGCCATGGCGCTTGGCACGGCAATCACCGTTTCCGGCCTCGGCTTCCTCACCGTTGCGTCGCGCGCGCTGGCATTGCGCATCGTGGGGCCCCGCGGCAGCGCCAGGATTGCCCATATCGAACGCGTCCTTGGCGTCCTCGGCGGCCTGCTTGTCTTTGCCATCGGGGTTATTCTGTTTGTGACGTCTGTAAATTCGCCCGCAGGCCCGTTCGGCCTTTCCTGAGCCAAAAAGCTCGACTTTTTCCCGGTCGCGAACCATACTGCGCCAGATTTACCTGTACGAAATCCGACCAGAAAGAGTCCGGCATGTCCGACGACAAGAACAGCCCCGAACTGCCCGAGCGCATCACCGTGCTTGCGACAGAGTTCACGCCTGCCGCGATGGAATTTCATCGCCGCAACATGAGCGAAAAGGGCTATCGGATGGAAGGGCAGATCGTGCAGCGCAAGTTCCAGCTCATCGAGGGCATGGGCGCACCGGCTGACCTGTTCGACGGCAAACAGATGTATGCCGTGACTTTCGTTCGCAAGGGTGCCGAGAAGTAACCGTTTCCCGCTTTCAGGAAATGACATCCGGCATGGGCTTGCCATGCCTGAGCAGGCTTTGGTGCCACCAGCAGTTGCATCTGAAGGGCTGACAGGAGGCTACTTGCGCTGCTTCCAGCGCTCCCTGATTCTTGGCGCATAGAGGATGGCGACGCTGGCCAGCGCGAAGAGCAACAGCACGATCACGAACTGGACAACGGCAAAGCCCACATCATCCCGAGGGATAAGCCAGCCGGCGATAACGCCCGCCCCGATCAGCAGAATCCGGACAACAAATCCAAGCATCGCGCAACTCCTCGGCCCACATCGTGAACATTCCGTTGCCCTGTCCGTAAGGCTGTGAGCGGCGCCACGGGCAGGCAAGAGCAACAGCGCGGACCATGCAACTCAGTCCTCGAACGGATCTTTCATCAGGATCGTATCATCACGTTCCGGCGAGGTTGAAAGCAGCGTCACCGGGCACTCGATAAGTTCTTCGATATAGCGCACATATTTGATCGCCTGGGCAGGCAGATCAGCCCATGAGCGCGCGCCAAAAGTGGTCTCATCCCACCCTTCCAGCGTTTCGTAAACGGGCTCAACGCGGGCCTGCAAGGCAGCGGAGGCGGGCAGATAATCAATGGTTTCACCATCGAGCTTATAGGCAACGCACACCTTGATCTCCCCTAAACCATCGAGAATATCGAGCTTGGTCAGCGCCA
>JAATFR010000428.1 GCA_015655095.1 Hyphomicrobiales bacterium
AATTCAGCGGCCACACGCCGGGCGATGCGCCTGTCCGGCGTGACCAGCGCCACGGTCTTTTCCGGCGTTTCCAGCGTTTCGCGGATCATGAGCGCGATCGCGCCTGCTTCCTCGCGCGGTCCCGGGGCCTCGACAAGCAGGATGCCATCGAGCGCCTGCCCGGCCAGCGGCGCAAGCGTGGCCAGTTCCCCGCGCCAGGGCTCGGTTGTTTCCGCCGGGCGCATGGTTTGGCTGCCCAGTTTCGTCCGGGCCTTTTGCCGCGGATCATCGGGCAGGCCGGGCCAGAGCTTCACATCATCGCGTCCCGCCCCCATCCGGCGCAGCAACTCATGCATTCCATACTGGGGATGGGAGGCGCCCAGCACCGCCCAGCTTGCCTCGTCGAGATCAATGTCGAGCCCCGGCAGCACCACCGCCCCCGAAGGCAGATGGGCGATGACATCGAGGAGCCGGGCGGACGCGGGAATGGAGCCGGTCGAGCCCGCCGCGATCACCGGCCCATGGGGTGGCGATTTTTCCCATGCCTCAGCCTGCGCGACAAGCAGCCGGTTGCGCCGCTCCGCCGCGTCGCACATGCCGCGCTCGGCCAGAATGGCGGGCCAGTATTCCGTGATGATCTGAAGGAAATCGAGCGTCACCTGCCAGTGGGCGGCGAACCCCTCCGGCACCAGCGCCGCCAGCCCGGACAAAGGCACCTGCTCGGTCGCGGCGAGATCGAGCAGCGCGGCGAGTTCGCCCGCCAGCGCCAGCGCGCGTGCCGCATCGGGCGCATGAGAACGCGAAGGGTCGGACCATGCCCTGAGGATCAGCCGGGCCAACAGCAACTGGCGCTCGATGGGTGAAATCGCGGGCGCAAGGTCGAGCAGCGTGCCGCTGTCGCCCGCCTCGAGCCCGGGGCTCAGCACCAGTTCCTCTTCCTCGACGTCGCCAAGGGGCCGGATCGAGGGCAGCAGCATCGCCCTGCCCCCTCCCGCCCGCAGAAACGCTTCCTGAAGGGCCCGGGCGGCGCGGCGCGTCGGCACGAGGATAGTCAGTTCCTCCAGCTGTCCGCCTTCTCCGACGAACATGCCGTCCCGCGAAGGCTCATCCAGCAGCGTCTGCGCCAGCCGGTCGAGAAAGGGTTCGCCCGCGGGAATGGTAAAAAGGCGGGGCGAGCGGATTTCGCTCATGCCATCCTCACGAGCGCACAGTCAGGAAGGCTTCCGCCGCATCCCGGTCGGCGGGGCTGCCGACGTGCATCCAGCGGCCCTTTAGCGGCAGGCCGAACAGTCGGCCCCGTTCGATCAGCCGGTCCCAGATCAGGTTGGTCGAAAAGGGACCCTCGGGACCATCGACAAAGAGGCCGGGCCTGATGATCTGCACACCCATAAAGACATAGGGCGAGGTCGCATCGGGCCGGCGTCGCGTCAACCGTCCGTCGCTCGCCATGTCGAAATCCCCCTTGCCGACGAAACCGATGCTGGTTGCGGTGTCGGCCAGCAGGAGCAGCGCGTCCATACGTTCAGGATCGAACGCCTGCATCAGGGAACCGAGCGCGGATACGCCCTCATCTTCCACCCACACGGAATCGCTGTTGAAGGTGATGACCGGATCATCGCCCAGCAGCGGCAGGGCGTGTTTGATGCCGCCTCCAGTATCGAGCAACTTCTTGCGCTCATCGGAAAGCGAGATGTAGGGCGCGCGGCCCCGCATCGTGCGCCGCCGGAGATGATCGGCAAGCTGGTCGGCCCGGTAATGAGCATTGACGACGGCCTCCATGACGCCCGCCTCCGCCAGCCGGTCGAGCACATGGTCGATCAGCGTCCGCCCCGCCAGCGACACCAGCGGCTTGGGCATGGTGTCGGTCAACGGCCTCATGCGTGTGCCGAGACCCGCCCCCATGACCATGGCCTTGCGGATCGTGCTCATGACAGGGTTCCAACGGCGGCGCGCCGCCCGGCCGGACCGGTCAGCCCGTCAAGAAAACCGCGCAGATCGGCCAGCGCCGGGTGAGCCAGATCGCGCTCGAAATAATCCGCCACGCGCGGCATGTGGGCCAGATAGGCGGGCTTGCCGTCGCGCCGCCAGAGCCGCACAAAAATGCCGAGAATCTTGGCGTTGCGCTGCGCGCCCAATACGGCATAGGCCGCGAGAAACTTCGCTTCATCGAAGGAGGGATCGCCGCTCGCCCGGGCGATATAATGATTAAGCATGACCTCCTCGCGGGCAGGTGGCACGGTGCGCCTTGCGTCCTGCAACAGGGATACCATGTCATAGGCGCGCGCACCGACAAGCGCATCCTGATAGTCGATGATGCCCACGCGTTGCGCGCCCTGCCGCCCGCCCAGCCAGATGAGGTTGGGGGAATGATAGTCACGGATGCTCAGCACACGGCCATCGGCATCCGCATGATCGAAAAGCGACCGCCACAGGCTGCGATAATCGGCACGAATGCTGTCCTCCGTCGCCCTGCCCCGCTGCTCGGGCAGGAACCAGTCGATCAGCAGCTCGGTCTCGATCGCCATGGCCGCGTGGTCATAGGACGGCACCTGATAGAACAATCCATCCGGCAGGGGCAGAGGACCGGGCGCGCCCTTCTCATGAAGCTCCAGCAGCGCATCAACGCTGGCGCGGTAAAGCTCATCCAGCGGCTCGCCGGAAGGGCCCTGCCCCGCGTCGATGGCGGCGCTGTAGCCCGCATCGCCCAGATCCTCCAGGAGCAGCAGCCCGGAGGGAATATCGTGGGCAAATAACTCCGGGGCCGAGAGACCCGCCGCGCGCAGCCCGTTGCCGATGGCGACAAACGGGCGGCAATCCTCCGCCAGCCGGGCAATCGCGCTGTAGGCCGCGGGCTTGCCATCGAGGCCCATCAGAGGCGGACCATCCGGGCCGGGCGGCGCATCCATCAGCACGGCCCTGCCCCGGGGGCCATGCAGACGCTCATAGCGGCGCGTCGAGGCATCGCCCGCCAGAGGGCCGCGCCGGGCCTCGCCCCACCCGGCTTCCCGCAGAAAGGCCCTGATCAGGATTTCACGATCGTTCATTCAGCCGTTTCCATATGCTTTGACAATCTCCGGCAGACGCTCCACCCAGCCGCCATGTGCCGTGAGGCGCGCGGCGCGGCCGCCCTCACCCGTCAGGCTCAGCGAAATGTCGAGCCGGTCAAGGCTCAGCGCCTCGATCGCTCCGCCGCCCTGGTCGGGCCATTCGACAAGAATGACGCCATCATCCAGCGCGTCATCAAGGCCCAGTTCGCGCACCTCGGCGGGCTCGTCGATTCGGTAGAGATCCACATGCCAGAGCGCCAGATCAGGCGTCTCATAGGTCTGGACGAGGGTGAAGGTCGGGCTTGGCACCTCTTCCTTGAGGCCATGTACCGCCAGCACCGCCTGCACCAGCGCGCGGGCCAGCGTCGTCTTGCCCGTGCCCAGATCGCCCCTCAACGCGATCACGTCGCCCACCCGCACCGCGCGCGCCAGCCTGCGCCCCAGATCCTGCGTGGCGGCCTGATCGGGGAGAGAGATGTATGCCGGTTTATCGGGTGAATCAGGGCTCATGAAATGATTTAGCCTGAGGGAGCGCTTCGCCTCAAGGGCAAGGACGAGACAAGACCCGCGAAGCGGCTTTGCCGTGCGCATCCGGGCCGGGTAAGCTTGCGCAAAATAGCCGTGAAACCTGCCTGAGGCCTCCCCCATGTATTACTGCCTGATCTGCTCCGACAAGCCGGACAGCCTGCCGCTTCGGCTTGCCACCCGCGAAGCCCACCTCAAATATTGGGCGGATGCGGACGTGGTGCGCGTCGGCGGCCCCTTCCTCGGCGCGGATGAAGCCTCGCCCAACGGCAGCCTGCTGGTGATCGAGGCGGAGAGCCATGCCGAAGCCGTGAAATTTGCCGAGGGCGACCCCTACAATGTGGCAGGCCTGTTCGCCAGCATCGAGGTGCGCGCCTGGCGATGGCTCCTTCCCGCCAAGTAGAACGAGAGGCGTAAACAGCGATGGCCTACTGGCTTTTCAAATCCGAACCCAACACCTGGTCCTGGGAACAGCAGAAGGCGCGCGGCGACAAGGGCGAGCCCTGGAACGGCGTCAGGAACTATCAGGCCAACAACAATATGAAGGCCATGAAAATCGGGGATAAGGGCTTCTTCTACCATTCGGTGGAGCAGAAAGCCGTGGTCGGCGTGGTCGAGGTCTGCAAGGAGCATTATCCCGATCATACCGATGAAAGCGGCCGTTTCGGCATGGTCGAGATCCGCGCCATCGCCGATGTGCCGAAACCCTTCACTCTTGCCGACGTCAAGGCCGAACCCCGGCTTCAGGACATCGCGCTGCTGAAACAGTCGCGCCTTTCGGTGCAGCCGGTGACGGCTGAGGAATGGAAGATCCTGTGCGCCATGGGCGGCTTCAAGAAGGCGCCGTGACGACCGGCAGCCCCATCCTGCTCCACCCCTTCGATGCCCTCGACGATCCGGGCGCAAAGGGGCTGGAACTGGCGGATGGCCGGTCGATCTTTCTGGTCCGGCGGGATGATGCCGTCCATGCCTATCTCAACCGCTGTCCCCACGCCCGGCAGCGCCTGGATAGCTGGCCGGACCGGTTCCTGACCATGGCCGAGGATCATATTCTGTGCGGCGCTCACGCCGCGTTGTTCCGCATGGAGGACGGCTTCTGCCTGTCCGGCCCCTGCGCGGGCAAGGCCCTCACAGCCGTTCCCGTCGAGGTGTCGGAAGGCTGGGTCCGGCTCAGGGGATCGCGATAACCACGTTAGAAAGACTAATAATATTGTGAAAATGGCAGAGGAGCGACGAGCTCAACATTGATGGCAAGGCAATCTGGAAAACCTATGAGTCAAAATGAAAGCTGGCGTCCTTCCAGCAGCATCAGGACAAAAGTTATTGGCATAGCGAAGCATCATGACCGGCTGCTTGTGTGCGAAGTTCTCGATGACGATGGCGCCCTCAAAGGCTGGTGCCCGCTCGGTGGCGGAGTTGAATTCGGGGAAACTACCGAAGATGCGCTCAAGCGAGAGATGCAAGAAGAGCTTGGATGCGAGGTTTTAATTTCCGGTACGCCGAGTGTTTACGAAAATATCTATGAACATCATGGTGTCAAAGGCCATGAGATAGTCTTTGCTTTTCCTGTCAGCTTTCGCAACCCCCAGATTTACGCCAGAGATCGTTTTCAAATCTGCGAAGACAGGGGGAGTATGCACTGGGTCGAATGGATTAATATTGATCGCTTCCGCAATGGAACAACCGTTCTTTTTCCAGATGCCCTGGCTCCGCTAATATTCTCAAACTGACCTGCCACCCGGGCGCCCCTCATCCCGCCAGAAATGCCAGATAATCCCCGGCCAGCCCGGCGGCGGAGAGTTCGACAAGCTTTTCCCCGTCTTGCGGCGTCGCCAGCGACGGATCGGAGCCGATCCG